>CAZATH010000067.1:0-7708 GCA_964487995.1 uncultured bacterium | reverse complement strand
GGTGTTGTTGGCATGAGGGAGACAATGATAGATGGCTTATCGGTGAGTTTCTTTGCCCTTCTTAGAGCCGGTGGTAGCTCTTCTTCTCCGCTAATGACAAATACATAGTATTTAGGGGTGACCAGATCTATCTTTACCCGTTTTTCTCTGATGGTATAGGCATTTCCCCTTAGGTGAGAAGCTATCATAGATAGAAGGTGTATTCTCTGAAGTCTCATACGTGCCACTGGGTTATAGCCGTATGCCACAGGTGAAGAAAAGAGTATAAATTTTTTGCGGCGTTTTTCTTTAGAGTGCACGTTGCCTACGATGTTGAGAATGTGCATATCACTCAGCTCTGTAATCACCTTGGCAACCGTTTGCCGTGTAAGTCCCGTTCCTTCTGCTATTTGTAGAAATGAAACCTCACTTGGTGCATGTTTACCGAGCCACGATACCACGTTGCGTTTGGCACCCCTCAGGTGAGTTTCCAGTCTGTAGAGATCTCCTTCTATATTGATATCTTTGTCTTTGACGTGCCCAGGTAAGCCCCCTCCTTTAAGGTAAAGGTTAAACAGGTGGTGTAGCATCACAGCATTCCACTGCATGTGAACGGCAAAATCCTCTAATGTTTTCAGGGATAGTATCTCGTCGGCAAGCTCATCTTCTCCCCTCATTCTGAGATACCACAGAAATGTTAAGGGGGGCATGTCTTCTCCAGCTTTCTCCACTATTTGAAGGGCTTTAACTTGTGTGGGAATGGGATATGGTAGGTGATCAAGCACTACAATATCTGGCTTAATGGTGTTTTCCAGCCATTCTACAAATGCCTCTTTGTCTTTAACATCTTTCATGTCTATATAATAGGCACTTTTTAGTCCCCTTTTTGCAAGGTGGCCAATGAGTTGCTTAGCAAGGACTGTTTTACCTGTCCCTGGAAACCCTGTAATTAGAAGTCTTCCTTTACCGTATAATTTTAGAGAATATGTGGGAAGTAGAGGATGTTCAGGGAGATCAAGTTCGCGCATAGTGGAACCCATAAGATGCGGATTGTTAAGTTCAAGTATTTCCTTCCACCTGCGCACATAATTCACCTCCTATACACTTATTATAGAAAGTGTGTCAATTTATGTCAAATGATATTTCCATTAGTGTTCATCTCATGGATGACGCAAAACTGATATACAATATAAGAAGGTGATGTATGTGAGAACGTTGAGAAGAAAAACAAGGGTAGAATATCACATCAAGAGATCTATTTTTATTGGCATTGGTGATTCTGTCATGACGGAGGAAGAAGCTAAGAAGTTTATTTCCTCGGTCAAACAGCAGTACTCAGATGCCACTCATGTTGCATGGGCTTATGTGATAAATTCTATTGAAGGATTTTCCGATGCCGGAGAGCCATCGGGAACAGCAGGGCCCCCTATTTTGAGGGCACTTAAAGGAGAGGGAATTACCCACGGGGTAATATGCGTGATCCGCTATTATGGGGGTATTAAACTTGGTAAACGAGGATTAATTGATGCATATGGACATACGGCCAAATTGGTGATAGAAAAAGCGGGAGTATATGATGCAGTTCCCGGTTATGAGGTGCAGATTGTTCATCCTTACAATGTTAAAATCGATGGTGTGTTAAGGTCTCTTGGCATAGATGTGAGAAATTTAACTCCTCGCTATGAAGAGGTGGTAAAGTGGAAGCTGAATATATCTCAAGATGTATATGAACTGCTGGAAAGTAGGCTATCTCACATGGATGGTGTTAAAATACAAAAACTAAGAGAAGTGCTTGTGGAGGATAAAAGTGAGGTTTGAGGTCAAAAGTTGTGGTCCGCTGGATACTAACACTATCGTCGTTAGACATAAAGGCACGGTTCTTATATTTGATCCTGCATGTAAGGAGCTTGCCTCATTTTCACTAATTGGTGGTCGGCTATACGTTCTACTTACCCACGGACACTGGGATCATATTCAAGCATTATCTATTGTCCCGACCGATGTCGTTTATGTTCATAAAGAAGATGCACCGATGTTAAAAGACCCATATCTTAATGGTTCTCTTCGCGGTTTGATGCTTCCAATTACCGTAAGCATAAAGACGGTATATGTGAGGGAAGGATTACTGAGGTTAGGTGATATTACCATGCAGGTGATACATACCCCTGGCCATACCCCTGGCAGTCTTTCCTTTTACTTTCCACAAGATGGTAAGGCCATTGTCGGTGATTTTCTTTTTCCCGGTACCATTGGCAGAACAGATCTTCCCGGGGGAAGTAGTCAATCTATGCGTGCTTCCATACGCAAATTTTTTTCTATGGTAGAATCCTCTACTCTGATATATCCTGGGCATGGCAGACCGTTTATACTTAGATCTCATCCTTTGTATAAAAAGAGGTGAACGATGTATGGCAAGAAGACGCTATAGGAAGGAAGTTAGGGAGGCAATAGTGAATGCCACATTAAAACTACTGGAACAAAAAAGCTTTGAGGAATTGAAAATTGAAGAGATTATGGCTTTGTCAGGATTTACAAAAGGCACATTTTATCAGTATTTTGACAAAAAAGAAGGGTTGTGGCGGTATATGGTAGAGATGGCATCTAACCGCTTTCGTATGATGCTTACCACTGCCCAGGAGGAAGCTCATACACCTAGGGAGGCCATTGATATGCTGCTGAAGCTTCAGGAAAAAGATCTTGAGTGTTGGGGTATGCTCATGCATATATTTGCCAAAGCGGTTGTTGATGATAAGATGCTTCGCAGGAGACTTCTTGACCGACTGTTTGCCTTTATTATGATGTTTGGTGGAAAAGCCACACAGGCCAAAGCGATGTTGCTACTTGGGACGTTTATATCTATATGGGTAGAGGGCGAGGTACCTAAAGATGTGAGAGAAGTTTTATATAATGCCTTGTTTACGCATAAAAGTGCAATATAAGAAAAGGGGCACCGTCTGTCGGTGCCCTTATCTCATAGGAGGGAGGGGAGGGGGAAGGGAGGTGGTTCCTCTCCTATGTTCCCTTTTGAGTGATAATATTTTACCAAAGTTGCAATTATATGTCAATAGGTGGGTGAAAATATGGAATTGTTTTTGTTGGTGATCATTGCTGTTTTAATAGTATATACGGTTGTTATGACAGCATGGTACGTATCGAGTAAACGTCGTCTAGAAGAACAGATAGAACGTCTGCAAGAGATGGTTCATGATATAGGTGAGAAATTTTACTACGAGAGGGATACATTAGGCAAAATAGACGGAAAGGTTTCATCACTTGATAGATTGGGAGATGGTATTTTAAAGAGTGTAGAATCTCTGGCTCAGGTGAATAAGACCTTAGAGAGTATTACCCCAAAGATAGAGCGTATATACGATGGTATTGTGGGACAGCGTGGTAAGACAGGTGAGATGCTTCTTGAATATTTTCTTGAAAGGATTTTACTTCCCGATGAGTATCAACGGCAGGTTTCACTTCCCGGTGGTGAAAGGGTAGATTTCATGCTTAGGTTGTGGATAGAGGGAAAGCGAAAGAATATTCCCATTGACAGCAAGTTTACCGGTGGTACTGCTAAAGATGTCAAGGAGAGGATTAAAGAGGTTTCACGCTATGCCGTATATTCCGATGTGGGATTTGCACTGATGTATGTGCCATCAGATGATATTTATCTGCGTATTGTGTCAGATGGTGAGCTACTGGAGTTTGCCACAAAAAATAACGTGTATATGGTTGGACCTACGGCGCTGTTTGCATTTGTTAGGTCTGCATCACTTCTTAATGTTGCCGCTGAAGCAAAGCAAAAGAGGGAGGAAATGATAGAGAAGTTGATGACACTAAGAGGGGAGATTAACGCTATTGTATCAGAAGGGCAGACCGTTCTTAGGCATAACAGAAATTTTGTATCTAAGCTTGAATCTGTATTAAATAAACTTAGGCATATCGGGGAGGAATGATGAAGGTGAATATGTGGGGTGCTGTGATGTTCTTTTCGTTTTTACTTTCTATGATATTCTTTATTACCGCAGAGGTATTTGCCATTTTAAAAATAAATAGAAAAGACTGCACCGTTGTTAGGGCATTTTTGTGGTTTGAGGTTCTGGGTTTTATCTCTGTTTTGAAAGATCACTATAGAGTGTATGACCGTGGTAGTGAGCGTTTAAAGGACTGTGAAAAACGGTGGTGGGATATCATATCACGTTATGTCCACGATGGTATATTAGATCCATACGATGTGTGTCTTGCCGTTCGTGAAAATGACTCAGAAAGTGCTATGAAAAGGTATATATTCATTTCTACTCTGGAGAAGTGGACACGTTTAATAGGTGTTGTTTTGTATATCTTGTCATTTGTGATAATCGTGTGGCTTTCAGGTTTTACCTCGTGGTTGCTGGGTTCATTACTCATACCCATTTGGAACGCATATAAGCTTTACTATGTATATGGTATATTCAGGCCTGTTGTGAAATTAAAGGCATGCTCCAGGGTAGATACTCTAAATCAATAAAAATGTAAACTAAGGTTTTTCTCTGGCTTCTTTGAGGACCTTAGGGAATATAGATGGGTCTTTTCTCATTTCTTCCCATGAGATACCAGAAAGGTTCATATCATCCATAATTTCTACGCTTTTTCTCAGTAGTTCCGCATAATTTCTAATTAGGTTGCCTTTTACAAGTTTATTAAGGGCACTGCTACCCATATCCGATGGGTTGTAGATATGGGGAGCAAAGAGTTTTGAGAGGCGGTAGGCAATCATATATGTAGTAAATTTGCTTACCGTTAGCTCTTTTTCTTCATCCCATCCATCTGTTTTGAGTGATAATACCAAACTGGTTTGCACTCCAACGGCTACAGAGGAGTAAAGTTCTAACATCATGGTTTTAAACGGCGATGCCGGGGTAATAATGATGGGAATCTCTTTTAGTAAATTTTTACCGGCTGAGGTGCTGATTTTATATATTTCTATAAATGTCTGAGGGCTCATCTCCTGAAGTGATGTTATGTCTTCATTTTCAGAAAATGTTGTGGCAATCTCCTGTATTTCTTTGGCAAATGTATCTATCAAGTCAGGATGCTCAATAACCAGTGATATTACAGTGTTTTCTAGGGAACTCTTAAGCCATGATAGAACATCTTCGCTATTCATTAAGCGTATGGTGCCTTTAACTTGGATAAGGGGATTTTCACTCTCAAATGCCGGGGCAAATATTGGTGGTAGTAAAGCGCTGACCACATGAGCGGTGATGATACCCATGATGGTATCGAACATCAGTGAATCTGATTCTGCTATTTCTGGTAATAAGCCACTGTAGGTGTCAGCACTGGATTGCAAGAAGTGGGTAGCCGGTATGGTTGCCACGTCCTCAAGATCAAGAAGAAATACGGTGTATGTAGCCAGAGCTCTTGTATGCGTTTCAGGTACATTGTTTTCCATATGCCTCACCTCTTATAAAGCATACCATTAATTGGCTTCAAATACATAGTATGTGTTTCTCTTTTCCTTTGCCTTATACAAGGCTTCATCGGCTATTTTAAGGGCTTTTTCGGGATTAAAAGGAATACCTTTCGTTTTATACGCAACACCGATGGAAACCGTTACAGGTATTTCTTTTACAATTGGCGGTTTCTCAATGGCATTTTTAATACGGTTTGCAATGTTGTATGTAATATTTAGTCCTACATCTTTGATAACAATAACGAATTCATCACCACCGTATCTAATGATCTCATCGCTGCTACGGAGCACAGCCCTTATGCGTTTTATGGCCTCTTGTAGAACCTTGTCTCCCATATCATGCCCTAATGTATCGTTTACTTCCTTAAAGTGGTCGAGATCTATCATCATTAAGGCTATGCTCTCTCTGTGATCTTTAAGCTTATTCATAATAATGGGTAGATAGCCTCGTGTGCGGGCACCGGTAAGTGGATCGGTATACATTTTAATTAAAGTGTTCCATCTGCTAATGATGAGATCAAGCACCTTCATACCCATCTCCAATGTTTCCCTTTCAAAGTTTTCTTCTGTGGTAATGCTTAGTGTGAGTATATTATTTCCCTCATCCTTTTTACTTAATACTATGCGTTTACCATGTTCTGGTTCTTTCCTATCCCCCCATACGGTTGTTATGACCTCTTTATCACCTCTGGGAGATATTACCTCCATGGATATTTGGAATATAGGCAGTGCACCAATTAAATAAGCAGCTCCTATACGTGCTGCCATATCCCTGTCATTGATTTCTTCAAGTTGCATGGCAAGGTCGGCAAGAGGCTTTGCATTGTCTATACCCTTCTTGAATTTTTCTATCATTTGCGTGATATCTGATTCCTCTGCAGAGTGGGTTTCCCGTAGTATTGATGCAATACGAGAGGTGGTTATATCTTTTCCCAGTGATATTCCTATGAAGAAACTTATGAGATACGCTATAGCGATGGATGTTGCGTAGAAGAGGTTGGATGTTTCCATGTATATATAAATGGTTATACCCAATAGCCCTATTAGTAGAATGAAGAACTTTAGAATTTTACCTCTTTGCATACTACAGCATCTCTCTTTTCTTTTGCCTGATACATCGCTTTGTCGGCTCTACCCAATGCATCTTTTATGGATAGGGATATGTCTTTGGGTTTCCAAACTGCACCTATAGAAGCACTTACTGGAATGGACTGAACGATTGGCGGTTTTTTGATGTGGTTTCGTATCCTCTCTGCAGCATAACACATGGCGGAATAGCTGATATCTTTCATAAAAACGATAAATTCATCTCCACCTAGTCTGATAACTATATCACTGGGCCTAATGGTATTTTCTATACGATTTACCACTTCTTTTAAAACCCTGTCTCCTTCTTCATGTCCCAATGTATCGTTTACTTCTTTGAAATGATCAAGATCGAGCATCAATATAGCACTACTGGTATCTTTAGATAAGAAATCTTCGGTGTAATCTTCGAGAAATCTTCTGCTATATGCCCCTGTTAAAGGATCTGTTATGACCTTGTCTATGTCTTCGAGTTTCGAGAAGAATGCCTTGAGTATCTCTCCTAGTATATCCACCTCTGTAGGACCCAATGCCTGTTTGGTATAGATGGTTATAGTATATCGTTTGTCTCCTATGATGTAGGGTATACTTAGTGAGATTCCTTCACTGTTACCTATATGCGAAAGAGGTATGTGTTTTCCTTGTCTTTCTATGTAAAGATAAATACCGTTAATTTTAAATGGAACTTGTAGATAATTAAACATATATTCTAGGCATTCTGCGAGTGTACCCGATGCAGAGATGAGAGATGTTAACTCTCCAATAAATTCTTTGATGGTAAGAGCTGTTTCTATTTCTTCTATTTTACTCTTTATAAGTTGGATAAGTTCCTCTTTGGTTAGCTTTCTTTTCCCTTCTATACCTGTTAGTTTATCCCATATTTCCGATACCAACTCTTCTTTTTCCCTCTCATTTTTTAGGTTGATATATACCACAAACACTAAAAACAGCATTACGAGGAGAAATGGTAGTGATGAATAGAGAGTTTTTTTGATAATGGTTGTTTCCGATATTGTGTATACATACAAAATGCCTGTTAGTGAACTTTTAACAGCTGCTATATATCGCCCGTTTTTCCTAATAATAGTGCCATCCAGAGGAATATCGGTATACTCGTGTGGTACCTTAGGATATGCAGAGAGGGTAATATATTCCTCTAGTGGATTTGCCAGAGTATCTATTGCCTGTGAGATG
>CAZATH010000066.1:0-7835 GCA_964487995.1 uncultured bacterium | reverse complement strand
CTCACCTGCCGGTATATATAAGCTATTTCCTTCTAAAGAAAAACTTCTTTTGGAAGCTGCAAGGGTTGCATCACTTCAATTTAAACAAAAAGTACTGTCTTTAAACAGCATTGATGCCATTGTATCTGAAACATTGAATCATGCCAGCACAAATAGGTGGATTATACGATATTTAGGTATGAAAGACCCATCTTTTAATATCTCTATATATAAAGATATTATAGACCACATGGGAAAAATTATCGGTAATAGAGCAAAAGCAAGCGTTATATTTAGACTTGCATCTTTACAGGGCATGATAGGTGGCAAAGAAGAAGAGCAAATACTCTGGGACATTGTCGATTACCTAACATCAGAAAGCTCCGGCGGGTAGAAAGCTGATTACTATATCACTAACCAAATAACTTAGGTAATACCCATTGCTCCCCGAAATTTTTAGGATTCTTGCATATTCATCTCCTATAAAACAATATTTTTTACAGCAACTAAACCTATAATAAACTTGTAGAAGAATATATCAGGAAGGGGTGGATAACATGAAAAAACTTGGTCGTCTTTCTATAATAGTAGGTCTTGCGGTATTAATATCACTCCTTTTTATTCCACACACACTTGCGGCATCTTATCGTCTTCCTACTGCATGGCAAATTGTATATCTAAATAGTGATGGTAGCCTTGATGTTTATGATTACAGACACTATAAATTTGACGGCGGTCCTCCAAGTGACACGTTACCATATAAGCTAGAGATATATTATGGTCTATATGATAGAACAATATCATACTCAAACTTTGAGGCATATATTCTCGAGAGCCCGCTAGAGGATATACTAAAGTCTCCATTGGATATCAAGAATGGTATTAATAAAATTTCAAAACACAAATTAACTGTTAATTCCATTGGAGACTTTGAATATCACATCCATGTACCCGATAAAGATACCCTGCTTATAGTGGTTCACTACAAAGTAAGTAACGACATTACAGTAGTAGGTAAAGATTTTGCACGCACATATTATGCCTTACCAACCCTTGGTAAAAGTAATGTATATGTAGACAACCATACCATAGCATTTGTATTGCCACGTAAACTGTCATGTGGAAACAGCACTCCTCAATATGATCCATCAGACAGCAAGTGTCCTTGTTTTAAGGTAATACGATTTTTACCCGAGGGTGGACCTACGGGAAGATACTACAAATCCTGTCAATACATAGCATTTGAAAGTAGCAATTTTCCCGTTACAACACAAGAAGAAATCGATGCTGTATATCCCAAATCACTAATAGTAAAAAATGTATGGGAAAAGCTTCAGGTATCCCAAAGTTGGAAAGATGTGCAAAAATGGCAAAAAATGCAAGCTATAGATACAGGTTTCTTATTTATGAAGTTTATTAACTACATTGTTTTAACCATCATTTCATATATTATCTATCTATTCTTTGCTAACAGAAAATACAAGATTAAGAAGAAGTATTATAAAAAAATTGCAGAAAATGTGCCGGCAACTATGGAAATGCCCAATGAACGAGTGCTCCGCTCAATATTTTTCACCGATGACGACCTTAACTATGCCCTCTCAGGAAAAGAACCAAGAGACCTACCACTGGACATTGATAGCTCCTCTACACCCACAGAGGTAAAACTACTCATCAAAAAAGGCGGAGCGGTATTCAGGGCTGCATTTTTTAACTTGATGAAAAAGGGATATATCCAACCTATAACCGATGGAGACAAGATATTAGGATTTCAACTTCAAGAATCATCTGCTTCACTTGAACCTATTGAAAAAGAGGTACTTCAGCACGTAAAAGAGGCAGCAAAGATTAACGTAGAAAAGAAAAAAGGCAAAGGTTTTCTAGGATTATTTAAAAAGAAAGAGGAAAATTTGGCAGATGTAATGAATGAAAGGGATCCTGAAAATATCTTACTTCCAGAAGAATTTGAAGCCTACCTAAAAAAGCATATGAAGACAATTACCCTTAAAGGTGGGGTAGAAGCCAAAATACCACAGATAGCCCAGATTGGTGCAAATCTCATCAAACACGTAAAGGAAACAGAAGACATACCAGAGGCGTTAGGACCAGACGTGCCAGAAGATATTAAAGGCAAAGTAATAAGGGCTCTCAGATGGGAACGTATCGTAAAGTATATTACGCTTGGATTACTCTTTACAGCCTTAACATATCTACTTCTATCATTTACGCTAAGCTTTTTCTTTAAAATCATACCCATTAAGGCCGTATACACCTCTGGTCCCATTCTCATACTAATACTTCTCATCTTTAAAGGATTTATCTACTCCCCTGTCCAAATAGAACTTGACCTGCTAAAGGTATTTTGGATCACACCCGAGTGGTGGCATGAGTTTAAAGGATGGAAAGGTGTTCAAAGGTGGATTGAAGAGTTTACACGTATTGCCAAAAAGGAAATATCTGCATATGAAACTCTTAATTGGGATAACTACTTTGTATTTGCCATACTTAGGGGTATAGAAAAGAAACTTATCGATGTTCTCAAGATCATTGGAGTGTTTAAAGAAAAAGGAGAAGAGCAGTATATGAGAAACTACTATACATACATGATGGCTACCAACTATATGTATTACCATTCATGGACTGAAGCAAGCACAACATTTACCCATTCCTTTAATAGTGCATATGAAAGTGCCCACAAGAGTGGTACCACATCAGGTGGTGGCTTCTCTTCAGGTTCCTCATTTGGCGGAGGCAGTGGTGGAGGTGGTGGTTCTACAGGTTGGTAAAATAAAAAGATCATAGTATAAGCAGTTAAAGAGGGAGGTAAAGACATGGTTAAACGAGTTGGAGTTATGTTTGTAGTATTGGTTATCTTAAGTGTTTTAATAATGTATCCTGCATATGGTGCATCGTATACTCTAAAAGAGGCGTGGCAAATCGTATACCTCAACAAAGATGGAAGCATTGATGTATACGATTACCGATACTACCAATTTGAAGATGGTATGCCTCCTTCTTTACTGATGCCATATCATCTTGGAAAGAAACCTGGAATTTACGGAAACGTGCCCTCATACCCAATGATTGAGGCATATCTTCTACCCAAACCACTTCTTAACATCATGCCATATCAGATCAAAGAAAGTTTCTCTACCGTCACTGAGCAAGGGGAAAAACTTCACGTGATAGGAGAAGATGGAGACTTTACTATACAGGTACCACTCCAAGGCACACTGATACTACTCATACACTATAAAGCTACAAACATTACCGTGGTAGGCAAAGATTTTGCCCGCACATACTACAGTTTACCTACCCTCGGTAGAAGTGAAAACACCGTAAAACACTACTATACAGGTTTTGTGCTACCACAACCACTTAACTGTAAAGATGAAATATACGACAAGAAAGATACCATTTGTCCATGCTTTAAAGTTATACACTTTATTGTAAAATCACCTTCAATAAAAGAAGGGAAATACCACAAATCCTGTCAATATGTAATATTTGAAACAACTAACATGTCTGTGTTAACCGAGCAAGAAATTGATGCTGTATATCCCAAATACATCATTACCACCTCCAGTGATGTTGTACATACCACTCAAACATTCCAAGAAGTGGAAAGGTGGCAAAAAGCCCATGCCACAGATAGCAGTATTTCCCTTAAATATACATGGATATCTATACTCTCGGGGTTAGCATTCATGATAGCAGGTGGTGTCCTTGGTGGTAGACAAATACGCGTATTCAAGGCATATTACCTATCTCAAATTAAAAACTTAGAACCAGACATGAACATGCCAAAGGAAGATATATATCGCTCCAGTCTTTTTACCAAACAAGACCTTGAAGATGCCCTTGCGGGTATCAACCCATATACTGTACCTGAGAAAATAACAACCGGTTTATCACCGGAAAAGTTAGAAAAATATATAGATCGTGGAGGAAACATATTTAGGGGAATATTCTTCAACTTAATGGTAAAGAGCTACATACAACCTATTACCGAAGACAATCAAGTGGTAGGTTTCTATATATCCCATAGCTCTATACCACTCAAACCCTATGAAGAAAAGGTGCTTTCTTATCTTAAAGAAGCAGCAAAGGTAAACGTAGAGAAGAAACAAAGTTTCATCAAAAATTTACTTGAAAAAGATAAACAAAACATAGCCCACATACTTAATCAAACTGAACCTGAGAAAGTTTTACTGCCAGAAGAATTTGACACGTATCTTAGAAAAACCCTTTACGAAATCAGATTGAAAGGTGGAGATAAGGTATACATTCCCAATATTGTTGAGATATCTCTAAAACTCATAAGAGATATCATAGAGAAGGAAAATATACCATCACCCTTAGGTGGAGAAAAACCAGAAGATATACCAGGGGCGCTAAGAAAACTTGGTAGAGGAAAAATCACAATGTTTACCATAGGTATAGGATTTATACTATCTGCAAGTATGTATTTCATAGAATATGCTATCTTCTACAACCTTCTGTCTCTTATACCAAGCCCCACACTATGGTTAGGATTACCACTGATATTACCTATTATTACATTAATACTATCTAAGAAGGTAGAAGCCAAAGACAACTTTCCATGGCTTAACCGGGATTGGTGGCAAGAGTTTTTAGAGTGGAAAAAGGTAGATAAATGGATAGACACAGTTACACGTATCAAGGAAGAAGAACTATCAATCTACTCAGGTATCAATTGGGATCAATACTATCTCTTTGCAACACTTAGAGGAAAAGAAAATATTCTAAAACCTATTTTACGTATGGTATATGAAAAAGAATACCATCAGGAATCCAAACGAGTTTACACTTATATGATAGCCAACCAGTTTATGTACAACTACGGTTGGAACAGTGCCACACTTCATACACTCTCTTCATATAGAAGAACATGGCAAATGGCTCACCGCTCAGGCACATCATCAGGTGGCGGTATTTCTTCAGGCACCTCATTTGGTGGCGGTGGTGGAGCAGGAGGCGGATCTACAGGTTGGTAAAAAAACAACTTATAAACATTAAGGGAGGGATATTATGAATATTGGACTTATGTCAGATTCAGGGGCTGATATTACCTATGAAGAAATCAACTCGTTAGGCATAAGATGGCTTGGTGTTGAAATTATCTATCCAACAGGAAAGCACATTCGTGATAAAGAAGATATTGATATTAAGGCCTTCTATAAAGATATGACGGACCTTCAGGGTAAATTTGTCAGCGTTCAAATCAAGACAGAGGAAATTATTAGTGCTACCGAAGAATTGTTAGAACATAACGACTATGTGCTGTATATAACCATGTCTTCAAAGATGAGTGGCACCTATCTCAATGCACTCAAGGCAAGGGAAACCCTAGGACCAAGACTCATAGTATTTGATTCCCGTAGTATATCAACAGGGCAGGCTCTACTCACCCTTAAGGCATTTCATGATATCAAGCAGGGAAGCATAGATATCAACCATATAGAAGAGTATCTTAGCGAACTTCGCAGCAAGCTTCGCTTCTTCTTTGTGCTTGAATCTCTCAAATATCTAAAAGAAGGGGGAAGAATAGGAAAGGCAAGCTACCTTGTGGGAACCATGCTCAAGGTAAAACCAGCCTTGGGTATAGACGACGAGGGACAGATATATGCTGTAGACAAGATAAGGGGCAGTGGTAAAAAGATCATCAAGTTCTTTGAAAGTATGATGGAAAAAGAAAAGCCCAATACAGATATGTATTCTCTTCAATTTGTTCACGGTATAGAAACCAAGTGGGATACTCAGTTTAAACACTGGCTTAATGAAAAGGGAATACTATACCAGGAAAGATTGACACGACCCACAACAACAATACACGGTGGACCCTATTCTCTGGGACTTGCATGGTTTGTATGAGCTTTTCAATAAGTATTGCATATATGCAGACATTATCAATTGCATATATCCTATTTTATGATTTAGTAGTATCATATAGTTGAGCGTGTTAGGTAAGCACTTAACACGCAACAAAACAACAGTATGCGGAGGTGTAAGCCATGTCTTACATTGATGAAGTAATTGCTAGTGTAAAAGAAAGATATTACTATCAGCCCGAGTTTGTGCAGGCTGTCACAGAAGTTCTCACAACCCTCAAACCCACAGAGGAAAAGTATCCTGAGTTTGTTAAGGCAAAGATCTACGAGAGAATTGTTGAGCCTGATAGAATCATTAAGTTTCGTGTAACATGGGAAGATGACAAAGGAGAAATCCACGTAAACCGTGGTTATCGTGTCCAGTTCAACATGGCAATAGGTCCATATAAGGGTGGTCTCAGGTGGCATCCATCTGTCAACGAGTCCATTATTAAGTTTCTCGGTTTTGAGCAGATATTCAAAAACTCTCTAACAGGTCTTCCTATGGGTGGTGGCAAAGGCGGTTCTGATTTTGATCCCCACGGAAAGTCTGATAGGGAGATCATGAGATTTGCATATGCCTTCATGAGCGAGCTCTTCAGACACATTGGCCCTGATACAGACGTTCCAGCCGGTGATATCGGTGTTGGTGCAAGAGAGATTGGCTTCTTATATGGCTTCTACAAGAAGATCAGAAACGAGCACACCGGTGTTCTCACAGGTAAGGGCCTTGAGTATGGCGGTTCTCTTATTAGACCCGAGGCAACCGGTTATGGTGTAACCTACTTTGCCGCAAACATGCTTGGCGTCAAGGGCGATTCATTCGAGGGCAAGATTGTAGCCATCTCCGGTGCCGGAAACGTTGCCCAGTATGCCATTGAGAAGGTTATGGAACTTGGCGGAAAGGTTATCTCCTTCTCCGACTCTAAGGGAACCATCATCATTGAAGAGGGTATGGATCGTGAAAAGTGGGAGTATCTCATGTGGCTTAAGAATGTCAAGAGAGGCCGCGTAAAGGAATTTGCCGAGAAGTATCCACAAGCCAAATATTATGAGGGCAAATCTGTATGGGATGTTCTCAGAGACGAGGGCATCAAGGTTGACATCGCAATGCCTTGTGCTACCCAAAACGAAATTGACAAATCCCATGCCGAGGCAATGGTTAAAAACGGGCTTAAGCTCATTGTTGAGGGTGCCAACATGCCTTCTAAACTCGAGGCAGTAGAGGTATTCCTTGAAAACAAGATTCCATTTGGTCCCGCAAAGGCTGCCAATGCCGGCGGTGTTGCCGTATCTGGCCTTGAAATGTCTCAAAACAGCATGAGGCTTTCCTGGACCCGCGAAGAGGTGGACCGTAAACTTCAGGAAATCATGAAGAACATCCACGACACATCACTAAAGACAGCAGAGGAGTTTGGCGATCCCGGAAACTACCTCCTCGGTGCAAACATTGCCGGCTTCCTCAAGGTAGCAAAGGCTATGCTTGCCTACGGTCTTATCTACTAATACACCTTTAACATATAAAAAAAGGGGGAGCTTGGCTCCCCCTTTTTGTTTTCAACTAATTCACTTATTTTCATCTAATTACCAATAACAACTGAGATGTCTTTTCTTAAAATTCAAACAAGGGCTAAACACACCACTACTTCTTCACCTTAGAAATATGCCTAATAGCCTTCAGAATATGATAAACCTTTGTCCTCTTTGTCTTGTTAGCCTTGATAAGATGATAAAGGGCATAAAGCAGATTTTTGGAAGCCATACCACACCACCTTGCCAGAAACAGTTTTCATAAATATTTTAACCCAGTCACATCAGAAATATTAACCTTAACACCATCTATACAAATTCCCATATTTGACACTTTCTTAATCATATCTACTCCATCTGATCATACCATCATAAATAGACAATACTTGCCATCTACCCCACTATTAATAATACAGATACATGTTATAATAAAGT
>CAZATH010000065.1:5613-7868 GCA_964487995.1 uncultured bacterium | reverse complement strand
TAGATTTAAAATACGTATTCCGGAGGGTGGCTTGCTTTCCGTTGGTTATTGTTTTCAGTTTGCATCGTTTATATATCATCTTCTTTCTCGGGTAGATAAAGAGTTTAGTGATGTGGTTCATAATCTTGGATTTGGAAAGGAATTGTTCAAATATTTTGTGTTTTCGAATTTCTTCTTTGATAAAAAGGAAATTATGAAAGAAGGTATTTATCTACCGCCGGACACCTGGGCTATTGTCTATTTCTCTACAATTGTCCCCAAGATTCAGGAGAATATTGTGGAAAATGGTATCCAGTTAATGGGCAGTTTCCGTATAGACAATGTTCAAATGTACTTGATGTTATAGAAGAAGCTGACCTATCACGTTTTTAAACATGTATGTATTTTAAGGCTGTCTCACCTATTGTTATGAGGATACCTGTTGAAAAGGGTGGCAAGTTAACTTATAGCTACATATTCCCTCACACGCATACCAAGTTGTTTGAATATAAATTAACAGAGAACATTGTCAGAAAAGTAAGGGTATATACAGAAAATATTCCCCATGTTGAAGTAAAAGTTGACCGTGAATATATGGGTAGGAGAACACAGTATTTGATAAAGCCGGGAAAAGATCCCACCGTTTATATGTGAAAAACGTATCGTTATAAAGGGGGTAATATCTCTAGTGTATATATTCCCCTTATTATACAGGGAGATATTATGGCAATATCTATGGCTTATTATGTTGGAGTAGGGTCTGGGGTTTGGAATGTTAGAGGTATCTTGGCGTGGATATAGAAGATATTGTAGATAAGTAGTCTGGCCTACAGAATATACCTTTGTTATAGATAGATGTAAGGGGTAGTCAGAAACGTAATATACACGAGTTTACTAAAAACTAGAAGTCGTGTATTGGAAGATATGAAATTTAACATGATAGAAAAGCAATTTCAATCACTGTTGCAATAAGGGAAGTTATTTCTGGTTTCTTTCTTTATAGAGGGCAATCAACATTCTTTGTTAGTGATGATTTTTGTTTTAAAATAAACCTAGATGTTTATTATGGAGGGATTAGTGATGATAAGTTATAAGCTTATGTTAAAAATAGTTACACCTTTAATAATGGGCGGTGCTAATCCCCGAGAGCTGGTATTTAGAATTTCTGAAATTAAGGGATTGTTGAGATATTGGTATAGGCTTTCCAATATTGTGCATTTGGAGATGAATACTTTAAGGGATAGGGAAAATACATTGTTTGGTTCTACGTCTCGGGCTTCGGATATTTGGTTATGGGGACATATAGAAGGTGAGGTGAGAGAGTGGAATTATAATAGGAGAAGAGTAAATAGGAATATCTGGAAAGTTCATCGCTCTATAAGAAATCCCGGTTATTGGAAAGGTATTAAAAGGGCGTATGCCTCAGGTTCTATCATACGTATTAATGTAGGGTTTTATCATTTTGATGGAGATAAATATTTGGATTTTTGGAAAACTTTGTGGGCTATGGTTTATATGGGAGGAATAGGTAGAAGGTGGAAGAGAGCTTTAGGTAGTGTTTATCTTGATGTTGAGAAGAGCAATATTCCATCAGAAGTGGCACATTTTTTTGATATTACCTCGCTTGATGAACTTGAGAAGGTAAAGAAGTTTTATTGTAAAGGTATGTCGTGGGTAGGATTAGATGAAGTAGTTGATATACATTATCAACTGGTGAAAAAAGATGAGTTGTTGGTTCAAATTGTAAATACGCTCGATAACATTTCTGTTTATTGTGGAAGGGTGAATGGTGGAAGCAGAAAGATTGCTTTAAAGTGGGTTAAAAATTTACCCCTTATTGGTTCAGATTCTTTTGATTATATTTTAATAGTAGTTGATGCATCCCGTATTTATAAAATGCAAAATGATATTCAAGTTGTAAATTGCCATGGGCATAGATAAATCATCGGAAAGGAGGAAGCGAGTATGGGGAATATTTACAGAGAATTTATTGAGTCTTTATCAAGAGGTTCTTTGGGAGGAGGTAATTGGCAGAATGCTAGTTTACAATCTAGAAAGTGGAACTGTTTTGTCTTGATGAGGTATAAAGAAGATGATAATAGAATTACAGAAATTAATGGGCTACTTATCAAAGCTGTGGCACTAATCGACAAGGTTCCATCTGAGAGAAATAAATGGAATGAACTAATTACCCCTTCTCTAGCCACCGCGTCATTAAATGCAACATCTGATTATGTGTTTGACCCCTTTGGAGTATCGATACTATCTGCTACCTC
>CAZATH010000065.1:0-5513 GCA_964487995.1 uncultured bacterium | reverse complement strand
AAGTGTCAATGCTACCTCAAATGCCAATGCTACCTCAAGTGTCAATGCTACCTCATATTATTCTGTACTTCTTTCTGACAACTATCTCAATTTACTACCCAAAGATCAGAATTTTATGCAGACATACTCATGGAAAATTGATGAGAAAAGATGGGATTTAATAGGCTCATTACCACTTGTACCACCGTCTGAAGTAGGTGGTATTTGTTGGGGAGGTGAATATTTAGAAAGTTATTATCTCTCTGCTGTTAAGTTCCCTGAAGGGATTCGTGAGTATCTTATTCTCACCATGAGGATAGGTGTTGTTTTAGCTGAGTTGAATCAAAAGAAGACATCATCTAACGGTTTGTTTGAGTTTAATATTAATAGATATAGCTTTGATAAAATTACATTTAAATTTCAAAATGGATTAGACAATAGTGAGTTTACTATAGAGAAGTCTAATGGTTCAAATAGGAATCAACTTATAACTTGTCACGACGGTAAAAAAATAATTTCTATTAATGGTGACAACGGTTATAAAATAGCTTTACTTCGATATGTCAATCAGTGAAGGGGGCTCTGAGAAGATATGAAGGTCTTAAAGACGATTTCCTTCATCGTTGTGCCAGTAGGAATAAGTGCATTGAGAGCTCCATACAGCAGTGCAGAGGTGGATAGTATACGTGATGTAGTTAAAAATAAACTTTCCAAGGATCTGGAGGATATCAAAAAGCGATATCCTATTGGCGATAATGTGGAAGTGAAACACACGATATACGTTGTTCCTATAGTGAACTCTGCTATTTCTTTAGAGGCATGGAGGAAAATTTCCTGTATTCTTAAGTCGGAAATTTTTTCTAATATACCTTCTGATTTACAGAAAAGTGTGAATGTTGAGTTTCCATCATTTAACGATATAAAGAGGCAACGTGGAGAACATGTGTTTGCGTTATCTGTTGCCTCAGGCGATAGTAAGGTTCAAAATGCCGAAAGTGTATGGAAGATTTGGATAGATAATGAATTTTCCGAGTCAGATATTGAAGAGATAGGGAGAATTATCAAAGAAAGCGGGTTATCTCGGGAAGAGATTATTAAAAAGATGAGCAGTTATGAAGAAAAAAAATCTTCTGATATTTCACCTACTCTTGTGTCATTCTTGGCTACGTATGGTTATGGAAGGTTGCTTGAAGAACTTAAGAGGTTATTTGACAAAATCACAGATCCTATATATGAAACCGATAGATGTGAAAGTGGTTCTGTGGTAGATAGGTATTTTGTTGCAGGTGTGTATGTTATAGCCACGAGTGGGCAAAAGTTTGTTTCTCAACTTACATCTATTATTGCTTCAATGTATAGCAATGTTACTTTTTACTATCGTTATGAAGGAGCCCAGACTGGATTTTTCTTGTCGGTTCCACCTATGCAGATTAATACCGCATTGATGGACGAATTTAGATTAATTCTTGATCTTGTGATTAATGAGGTTAGTAAAAATAATAAAAAGGTGGTGGTGTTTTCAAATAATGAAGAAAAATACAAACGCTTGATATCTTCTCTTCCACCAGTTTTTAAGGAGTTGTTTTATACTCCAGATGATAAAACATATGTCTATATGCCAGCTTTGAGGGCTCTTATGGAGGTTTACGATGCTTGGAGATTAAAGTACATTAAACACGGTTATGGCTGGTCTATGTTTAGGGAACTCCAAAATATTGCGGCTATTTTAGAGGTTTTAGGAGAGAAAACCATGCCATGGTTTGAATTGACCAAGGGACTTAAAGATAGTTTTGACCGATGGGCACTTGTATGGTTGGGAGATTTGATACCTCAAACAGTTGAACATAGACATCTCCATAGCAAGCGTAATATGGAAGAGGGAATGGCTTTCTTAACAGGTATAAAAGATGAAATATATAAAAAGTTTTCTTTAGTTGAGATTTTCTGGTTTTACTATATATTTATATTGGCGTCGTTTATTCATGATCTAGGACACAATTTCCCCGGTACAAAATACTATCCACATTATTACCTGGAGCCAGGTAGTGTGAGAAATCTTCATGGATATGTATCGGCTTGGATGTTATGGAAAGCTTGGAATGAAATAAAGGATAGAAAAGGGCTTCCCAAATTAGATGGAAACATCGAAAAGTGGGCTATGCTTTCCTTTGCCTTTCCATTTTCACTTGGTAAAGATGGGTTAGGTAGTGACGTGTTTAGACGCTACAAGGATAAAGGAAAATTAGAGGAATTTTACGAAAAATTTGATTGGATTATAAAGTCAGTAATGCTTATTTCTATCTACCATAGAAGATTTGCCCCAGTGTTTGAGGGTGAAACAGGTAATATTACAAAACAGAATGTAAAGAAGTTTAAAAAATTAATAGGAGAAGAAGAATTTAGTATATTTAACGAATATTTGTGTGTATTTGAGAGTAATGGACAATTTGGGTTAAGACTAAAAACGTTGGAAGATGTGCTAAGCGAAATAAGTAGAGAAGTAGAGAAAAGATTTTTTATCGGTTCGGTGCTTACCGGATCTGAAAAAGAAAGATTATTTCTTTTACTACATGTATTCTTCCGCTTTATGGATGCATTAGATGTTACGTGGGAAAGAGCGGGGTCAAGGGATTACATAGGTGTAAGAATGTGGATATCTTCTCTTCAGAGAAATGCTATTGAAAGTTTGCGTGATCATGTGGCAAGATCGGCACTTCCCGAGAATATGGTATGGTTGTATGATGCTTTAAAAGAGCAGATTGATTTTCTTGATGGCAACTATCGGCATTATGCTAAACATGGTTGGATAAAAGGTATTTATCCACTTTGGGAAGAAAGTAGCAGTAATAACTTAATTTTAAGCTTACACTTTATATTTAGGCAACCCTCACGGGCTTCTGTGGTTTATAAGGAACGGTGGCATTATTTTAGGGAAAGTTTGAGGAGTAAAGATAATAGTATAGTGGTGGAATCTGTGCCCGAAGAAGTTTTAGATGTAAGTATTGAAGTTAAAGATGAATTGACAGATGAATATAAACTATTTGTTGAGGCTTGGAAGAAAATGTATTTTAGTAAGAAAATTGCCGAAAAGCCGAAATTCGTGTTTGAGAAAGAGGTAGAAGGTGATGTAGATAATGAATAAGATAGATTGGAAAGAATACTGGAAGTATTTATCCAATGTTGTTGATATTTATTTAACAAATGAAAGTCGAGAAATTTTATTTCCCCTTGCTGCTGAGCATATTGCCAATATTCACGAAGCTATTGATAGTCCATTAAAGCCCGGTTGTTCTATTGCCACAGTTTACAATGAAAATATAGAAACTATAACAACCAATAGTAGGCCACAAGAATTGCCATGTTTATTGGTGAAATTGTATAAGAAAATAGAAAAACTCTCTATTGATAATCGTAAAAAAGTTTTACTATTCTGGTGGTATTCTCCATACATATTGGGTAAGTTGGGTAAGGCAACTCCCATGGCTACCTCTGGATGGAATGTTCTTAATCATCATACGGTGCAAGATGTGGTGGATACACTGTCGGCTTTCTATCCTAAAAATGACACTAATAATAATTCCTGGGGGTTATTGTTGTTTTCATTTTCTCCTGTTCAACCGTTTATTGAGGGGGCCAAAAAGCTAAAGGATCTCTGGGGAGGTAGCTATATACTGTCTTTGTTTACGTTATCTGCACTTAAGGAAGTTATAAACGCAGTTGGTCCTTATCGCATATTGCTTCCGTCTCTCAGACATAACCATATGATTTATATATGGTTAAGGGAGAAGATAGGAGAGGAAAATTTAGAAATAGTAGAGAGAATGGGGAATAACTTCTTTGTAAAACCTATACCAATGGGATTAAAAGGGTATCCTGATAAGTATTTATCTATTGCCGGCTTGCCAAATAGAATCGTTATATTGCTTAGAGAGAACGAGCAAGAAGATGTCGTGGGGGCAATGGAAGAGGCAATTAAAAGAGTATGGAGAGAGATAGCCCGTAAATCACTTTATTGTCTATCGAGAAAAGATTGTTTTAAAATCAAAGAAGATGTGAACTGTTTACTTGAAGAAGAGTTAAAGACATTCCCCCAGATATACCATTCTTTTGTTAGGTTGTCTACCAATTACAGCGATGTAGCTTCGTGGTTTTATGAAAGTAGAGAAGAGGAATGGCATCATGTAACAAGCTGGTTTAATAAAGTTGTTGATGGTAACACGAAGAATTTACACCCATCTACATATATGGTTTGGCATATCGATGCTGTAAATGCTTATCATAATAGTGTCAAAACATTTACACCTTATTATCCTTATCATGTAAAAATTGAAAAGCCCCCCCTGTATTTAGACGATTTATCTGGCAAAGCAGTTGCAATAGCTGAGCGCACCGATAACGATGGAAGACATGATAGGTTTGGTGTGGCTTCGCTTTCAAAGCGGTATATATCTGATCTTGCCTTATCGGTGATAAAAGATAACCAAGAAGAATTAGAGCCTCTTCCTACCTATAAGTATATAGGATATGATACGAGGGCAGTGTTTCCCTCTGTTTCTTGGGTGGCAGGTTATAAGTGGATAAAGTGGGCTAAGAAAAATGGCAAAGATGAGAGTGATGTTCTTTATTATATTGGAAATGAGAAGTTATGGGATGTAGAAAAAAAACACAAAGAGGAAACAAATGGCTCTGAAGAGGATGGAGGAGATGAACCAACACCTTCAGGTTATTATGCGGTATTGATGCTTGATGGTGATAGAATGGGAGCTTGGTTTAGTGCTACCCATGAAGTGATATCGAGGCATGCCAAAGAGATTGATAAGTTTATAAAATTAGAATACTGTAAAGAATTATTTAATGGGCTTTCCGATGAAGAAAGAGAATCGGTGTATAGAGGCGTTGTATTGGGCCCAGCATATCTGCGAAATCTCTCATCGGCAATCGGGACATTTGCGTATTTAGTGCCAGCCATTATTCAAAAACATGATGGTTTTATGGTTTATGTTGGTGGCGATGATGTGTTGGCTATTTTACCACCAGAAACTGTATTTGATGCAATTCATGATATAAAAGTGTTATTTGCGGGTGGCGGTGAATATGGTATAAAAATTGGCTCTGATATCGTGGTAAAGAAAGGTATTGTTTATTATAGATGTAAAGCTATAGCTATGATAACGGGAACAGCACATACCATGAGTGGTGGAGTTTCTCTATACTGGCTAAAAGATCCATTGATGCTTGCTGTGAGGGATGCCAGAGAAGGGGAGAAGATAGCTAAGGGAAATGGACGGAATGCTGTCCACTTTATTATGCGAGAGAGAGGTGGAAGACCTATTAGTGGAATATTAAAATGGGATCAAAATATGAAGCTCTGGGGAGTAGGTAGCCTTCTGGAGTTTAATAATCTTGTTCGGGATATGATACCAGATAAAGAAATTTCAAAATCATTTTTGTATGAGATGTTTGAGGCTAAAGCAGAGTTAGAAGCTATTGCGTCTAAAAATGATTGGAAGTATATGAGTAAGTATATTAGCTAT
>CAZATH010000064.1:6309-7904 GCA_964487995.1 uncultured bacterium | reverse complement strand
TCCTTACTGATCCAAACATCCTTAGGAAAAATATAAGCATAAGAACAAAGCAGATGTTAGAAGATGGATGGGAGAGAGAGGTGTCAATGTTATTAAAAACCTGTCCTCCTCCTGCCCCTTGGTTAGATGTGTTGGGGTATAAAACGGTTTATCGTTTAGTTTCACGTGATATTTCTTATGATTATGCTATAGAACTTTTGCTGAGGGATACATGGAAATTTGCAAGGCGTCAGAGAACGTGGTTTAAGAAAGATAAAAAAGGTAGAATTGTTGCTAGAGAGGAGGATATAAAGAGTGCCAGAAATGAAATTATCAAAGTTATTGAATTATATAGAGCAAGTAGGGGTTTCTAATAGTGAGAAGGTATTAGATGCTTTTCATTATGTGAGATTGACAGAAGCTGATTTGGTAGGTACCACTGGGTATGGATATGACGATTTAGGAAGGGATAAATTAGAAAAAATATATGCCATGGTATTTAGGGGTGAGGATGCTATTGTTAGACCGCAGATAACCAGTGCTACACATGCCATTTATCTAACTTTGAGGGGAATTGCCAATAAAGATAGCAGTATTTTATTTTGGGGGCAGCCGTATGATACGGTTCGCAGTATTTTGATAGGTAGTGGTAAACATAGTCTTAGACAAAATGTTAAATCAATTCGCATAATATCCAATCCTTCCAATGATGAAATTAAAGAGGCTAATATTATCATGATGCAGCGCTCGGGGGGTTATGTTTTTTCTCCTGGTCTTACAATAGATGCTTTAAAACAAAGAATAGATAGGATAAAAGCTATAAATCCTCAAGCGGTGATAGTTGTGGACAATTGCTATGGAGAATTTGTGGAAGAAAGGGAACCGTTAGAAGTGGGAGCAGATGTTATTGTGGGTTCCCTTATTAAAAATCCTGGTGGTACTTTAGCACCTACCGGTGGATATATTGTGGGAAAAGCTTATCTTATCACTCAAGTAGCGGAATTTGCATTTTCACCGGCCTTGGGTAAGGAGGTGGGTCCTACAGGTGATTTTCTATGGCGTGCTTTACAGGGATTTTATATGGCACCTATGTTTGTTGCCGAAGCTTTGTGGAGCAAGGCTTATATCCTCAATGAGCTTAGTAGGAGAAATGTAGAGATACTCCGTGAAAGTTATCCCTATAGCGATATTATTGTGCGTATTAGACTTCGTAGCGGTGCTTTAATGAAAAAATTTACAACAGTGATCCAATCCAGTGGCCCTGTTAATGCCCATTTTACCCCTGTTCCAGAAAGACTTCCTGGTTATACGCACGATATAATAATGGCAGCTCCTACATTTGTTTCTGGAGCAAGCTTAGAGTTAAGTGCCGATGGTAGATTTGTTGATCCTTATGAAATATATATGCAGCCAGGCATAAGTCGATACCATACAATGGTTTATATGAGGAAATTGTTGGAGGTGTTAAACAGTGAAAAGGGTAGTTAGTGGTATGAGACCAACCGGACTTTTACACATTGGTCATCTAAAGGGGGTTATTGAATCCTGGGTTGAACTGCAAGAAAACTATGAAACATTTTATTTTGTGGCCGATTGGCATGCTCTTTTTAGTAAAT
>CAZATH010000064.1:1668-6299 GCA_964487995.1 uncultured bacterium | reverse complement strand
GATAGTGCGTGGGAAGTTAAAGAGCATACCTATGAACTGGTAGCAATATGGTTGGCTTCGGGAATTGATCCTGAAAAATCAACGATCTTTGTTCAGTCTACCGTTGATGAGCATCTTAGACTAGCAATGATATTTGGATCACTTACCCCTGTAGGATGGTTGGAGAGAAATCCTACTCTGAAAGAGATGGTAAGGGCTGATGATCCTACAGTTAATTATGGTTTGCTTGGATATCCCGTTTTACAGGCTGCAGATATTTTGGTATATAAAGGTGAATTGGTTCCTGTGGGAAAAGACCAAATACCTCATCTTGAACTTACACGCGATATAGCAGGACGATTTAACCGATTTTATGGTGAAGTATTTCCTATGCCAAAACCACTTCTCCGCGAATTTCCAGCAGTCCCCGGAACAGATGGGGTTAGAATGAGTAAAAGTAGAGGCAATTATATATCTATTGTTGAGGATGAAGATACTATTAAGTCAAAAGTGCGGCAAATGATAACTGATCCCCAAAAGGTGAGAAAGAATGATCCAGGGCATCCAGAGGTATGCTCTGTTTTTACACTTCATAAGGTGTTTAAGGAATCCGATGAGGAGATAGAAACCATAGAAAGAGAATGTCGAGCAGGAACACGTGGTTGTGTAGCTTGCAAAATGCATTTGGCTGAAAAGATCAATAATGCTGTTGCCCCGATTAGAGCGAAGTACAAAGAATATATGGCCAATAAAAAGCAGATCGAAGAGGTTATAGCTTCAGGTATGGAGAAAGCAAAGAAGGAGGCTTCTGCTGTAATGAGAGAAGTTGAGGATGCCATGAAATGGTTCTATGTGTAGGGGGGAAGAGTATGATAATAACCATTGATGGTGTAGCAGGTAGTGGTAAAAGCACACTGGGTAGAATGTTGGCTCAGAGATTGGGATTAACATTTTTTAGTTCGGGTATGTTGTATAGGCTAAAGGGGTTGATGGCTTCACGTGGTGAGGACGTTAAATTACCTGAGTTAGTTAAAAGTGGCAGATTAAAAATTAAAGATAGTAAGATTTATTTGGATGGTGAGAAGATAGAAGATTATCTGCAGAGCGAGGAGATAGGAAAATGGGCTGCCAAAGTTGCCAAAGAACCACAGGTTAGAGAAGAGGTTAATGATACCTTGAAACTCATTGCCGAAGGGGGAAATTTTGTCGTTGATGGAAGAGATATGGGAACAGTTGTATTTCCAGATGCTAAGATTAAATTTTATATTGATGCAGATGTGTGGGAAAGGGCAAGGCGACGAGCACTTCAATTAGGACTGGAACCCACTGATGAAATATTAAGAGAGCTTGCCCAGAAGATAGAAGAACGTGATAGACAGGATAAGGAAAGAGAAATTTCCCCTTTGAAGCCGGCTGATGATGCAACCATTATAGATACTACTGGTGTTGATCCGGAGAAGGTTGTAGATATAATGGAGAAACATGTTCTTAAATATGTGCCAAGAGTGCCTCTTCAGGCCATTGCTCAGAGAACATTGGGACCTATATTGCGGGGATGGTTCAGAATGTCTCTGAAGGGAAGTTTTCCCAAAGCCGGAAGATGGGTTATGATCTTTAATCATATCAGTGGCTGGGATCCTCCACTAATTGCAATGGTATCTATGCCGCGACAGATAGAATACATGGCAAAGCGCGAATTGTTTGCTTATCCGGGACTAAGCTATATTCTTTATAAGTTGGGAGCTTTTCCTGTTAACAGAAATGGTAAAGATATTAGAGCAGTTAGAGAAGCTATAAAACGTCTTAAACAGGAAAGGATTGTTGGTATATCACCTGAGGCTCATAGAAGTTATGATGGCAAGATGCTTCCATGGTATCCCGGGGTTTCATATTTTGTTGTAAAAGGTATTGCTCCAGTGCTTCCTGTGGCTATAAAGGGTTTAGAGGGGGGAGTCAACTGGAAAGATGTTATACCAGGTAAGAGGCGTGTAAGAGTTGCTGTTGGAGAACCTGTATATCCCCGTGATCTGTATCCTAACAAGGATATGGAACATGCTTTGAATTTCTTAAGGGAAAGGGTGCAAGAGTTGTATGATTCCCTATAAGATTGCTATAGCGTTTCCCACAGGTCCGTGCTTTGGAGTGGAGAGAGCTTTAAAAATAACATATAAGATTCTTGATGAGAAAAAAAGTGTATATATGCTTCATCCTTTGATTCATAATCCACGTGTTATTGGTGAGTTAGAAAAAAAAGGAGTTAAAGTTGTTTCTCCTGAGGAGATACCTCCTAATAGTTATGTGATTTTGTCGGCTCATGGTACTCCAGTGTCTGTAAAGAAGCTTGTTGAGAGTAAAACCAACAATGTTGTCGATGCAGTATGCCCATTGGTTGAACATTTGCATAGTAGGGCACTAGAATTATTGCAAGAAGATAGATTTCTTATTATTGCTGCTGATCCTCATCATCAGGAGACGAGGGCCCTTGTTTCGATTCTTCCAAAAGATAGATATGCATTATGGGGAGAATGGGAAAAAATTCCAATGAATGTACCTTTGGGTGTTGTTTTCCAAACAACCTTTGAATATAAGAAAGTGCCTCAAGTTATAGAAAAACTATATACCATAAGTGATGATATTAGAATAGTGAATACAATTTGCCCTGCCACACGTGGAAGGCAAGGTGTTATTGAAAGAGTGGCTGGTGACTATGAACTAATTATTGTTGTCGGTGGGAAAAACAGTGCCAATACAGGGAGACTTTATGAAAAGGCTAAGCGATATGCGGATGCTATTTGGATAGAAGATAAGAATGAGATTGATGTTGCGAAGATAAGAGGATATCGTAGTTACCTAATAGTTGGAGGGGCTTCAACACCAATCGAACATTTAATTGAGGTATACCTGCATTTTAAAAAGATGATACAATAAATATGTCGTGAAATATGCATATGTTTATGCAAGGAGGGATGAACGGTGAATTATAAGTTTGCAGATTTAACAGAGAGAATGGGGGGAGAAGGGGCTTTTGAGGTATTGGCTAAAGCCCGAGCCATTGAGGCTACTGGTAAAAAGGTGGTTCACTTTGAGATTGGTGAGCCAGATTTTGACACACCAGCTCACATTAAAAAAGCTGCTTTCGAGGCATTAGAACAGGGGTATACCCACTATGGACCTGCTCCTGGATTACCGGAAGTAAGAACAGCCTTTGCCAATTATGTGGCCAGTACTAGAAACACAAAGGTGGATCCAGAGCAGATAGTTATTACTGTTGGAGCTAAGCCTATTATTTTGTATACTATGCTTGCTTTTGTTAATCCTGGTGATGAGGTGATATATCCCGATCCAGGTTATCCTATATATTCCTCTGCTATCCAGTTTGCAGGTGGCGTACCTAAACCCATTGTTTTAAGAGAGGAAAATGAGTTTCGTTTGGATATAGACGAGCTTAAGAAGATGATTACCCCCAAGACGAGGGTTATTATTATCAATACGCCACATAACCCAACTGGTTCTGTTTTGACTAGAGATGATATAAAGAGAATTCTTGAGATTGTTGATGGTACAGATATTATGATTCTTGCGGATGAACTCTATCATAGAATTTATTTTGAAGGAGAAATGGCCCCCTCCTTCTACGAATTTGATGAGTTCCATAAAAATATTATCTTGATGGAAGGATTTTCTAAAATTTATGCAATGACTGGTTGGCGTTTGGGATATGCTGTTGCACCTAAGCCTGTTGCAGAGATCTTTTCACAGATTCAAGTTAATGTTTATTCTCATGCTCCTACATTTATTCAGCTTGCAGGAAAAGCTGCTTACGAAGGTCCACAAGACGAACCCAAGGCTATGGTTGAGGAGTTTAATCGTAGGAGAGATTATATCATTGAGCGTTTAAATAACATGCCAGGTGTTCATGCACTAATGCCCCATGGTGCCTTCTATGCATTTCCCAATGTAAAGAAGTTTGGAAAGCCTGCAGCTGAAATAGCCAATTATCTCCTTGAAAAGGCAGGTGTTGCCCTGCTTGGTGGTACGTCATTTGGTGAAGGTGGAGAGGGCTACATTAGAATTTCATATGCTACCTCTATGGACAATATTAAGATTGGAATGGATAGAATGGAAGAGGCATTTCATAAGTTGCTTAAGGAGGCATAACATTGGATACTACAGTTTTGACATTCATTAGGTAAAGTAGACCTATAGAGGCTCAGGTATTGCCTGGGCCTTTTATATTTTTGGGGAGGTGTTAATATGGCTACAATGAAAGCTATTAGAAAGTCTAAACCTGAACCTGGTCTGTGGTTAGAGGAGGTAGAAGTTCCAGAGGTAAAACCCGGCTGGGTTTTAATAAAGGTACTACGGACATCCATATGTGGAACTGATCTTCACATTTATAAATGGGATCATTGGTCTCAAAATCGTATAAAGCCACCGTTAACCATTGGTCACGAATTTGTTGGAGAAGTAGTTGAGGTTGGTCAGGGTGTTTTCCGTATTAAGCCAGGTGATATTGTTACTGCTGAAACGCATATTGTGTGTGGAATTTGTGAATTTTGTAGAACAGGTAAATCACATGTTTGTAAGAATACACGCATCTTAGGTGTGGATATCAACGGCACATATGCCGAGTATGTGACTTTACCCGAAGA
>CAZATH010000064.1:0-1658 GCA_964487995.1 uncultured bacterium | reverse complement strand
ACCACTAGAAATAGCTTCTATTATGGAGCCGTTTGGCAATGCTATTCATACTGTTATGGAATCACCAATTCGTGCTAAAGCGGTGGCTGTATTGGGAAGTGGACCTATTGGTAATATGGCCATAGCACTTGCCAAAGCATTTGGGGCATCAATGGTGATTGCCACTGATATTAAGCCATTTAGACTTGAGCTTGCTAAAAAGATGGGAGCTGATGTTGTCATTAATGTTGCTGAGGAAAGCTTATATGATAGAGTTATGGAATTAACTAAGGGGAGGGGAGTTGATACCGTATTGGAGATGTCAGGTGCTCCATCAGCATTGAGAGATGCCTTAAGAATAGTAGTTCCTGAAGGACAAGTAACGATATTAGGTATTCCATCTGATGATGTATCTCTTGATGTGGCTAATGGAATTGTTATGAAGGGTATTACCGTAAGGGGTATTATTGGAAGAAAAATGTATGAAACTTGGTATCAAGCTGTATCCCTGTTGGAAAGAGGAGTAGTAGATCTTTCTCCAATTATTACCCATGTTATTCCGTTGGAAAAGTATGAGGAAGGATTTAAGGCTTTGTTTGAGGGAAGAGCTGGAAAGGTGGTTATGAAACCGTGAGAAGTATGACTGGATTTGCAGAGGCTAGTGCACAGGATGACACTTATAGTGTTTCTGTTAGTATTAAAGGAGTTAATTCCCGGCATCTTGATATAAATGTCAGGGTGCCGGGCTTTGCCTATTTTATCGAGTATGAATTGCGTAGTCTTGTGAGAAAATACGTGTCAAGAGGAAAAGTTGATGTGTATGTATCCATACGTTGGATTAGCGAGGATGCTTTGGAGATTCATTGGGATACTATTCATCTTTACATGAAAACAATAGAAGAAGTATTGGCCATGCATCCGACACTTCAGGGTGTTATATCCTTTGATGATGTGTATAGAACCTCGACTTTCTGGGATGTTGCCAATAAAGAAAAACTGACTGCCTTGGTACTTGAAGTTGCATCTTATGCCTTAGATAAATTTATACAGGTGAAAAAGGAAGAGGGTAATTACATTGAAAATATTTTAAGGGAGCATCTTGAAAGTGTGGAACAAGGATTACTATCAATCAAGGAGAGATTACCTCAACTTTACAGTGAACTGAGCAAGAAAGTTGAAGATGTATTGAGTGGATATAGCTTAGGTGAAATTACCATTAAAGATATTGTACAGGCTATTAGTCCACTACTTGTAGATGAAGAGATACAGAGAGCTTTAATGCATGTAGATAGAATTAAGACGTTGTTTGAAAAAGATGAGGCCGTAGGATATAATTTAAGTATACTCCTTCAAGAACTGCAACGAGAGGTTAATACCATGTCTCAAAAGATTCGTCATCACAAGATAGGAGATATCATAGTAGATATGAGGAGCAAGGTTGAGGCAATGAAGGAACACGCTATGAACGTGGAGTGATTACAATGGCTGAAGTGCAATTTCTTAATATAGGATATGGTTCTCATGTGGCATTGGGAAAAATTGTTGCGATAGTGCATCCTGATTCTAACCCTATTAGAAGATTAATCAGGCAGGCTAGAGAATCTGGGATGTTGGTTGATGCCACTTATGGTAGAAGAACACGTGCCGTTATCAGTAGGGATGGTGGTATTGTGGTTTTA
>CAZATH010000063.1:0-7965 GCA_964487995.1 uncultured bacterium | reverse complement strand
CATCTGCACGAACATATCACCACGCATATATCGGAGGCAACTATATTCACAGCGTTGGTGTTGCCATAATGGCAAAGACAATAGCACAACAAAAAGGAATAAGCGGGCTACCACTGGAGGTATTAATAACCGGAGCACTACTCCATGATATCGGAAAGATTAAGGCTTTCACCCCTATAAAGAAAAAACATCTTCTGACCATAAGACCCACTACGGTGGAAATACGGGAACATATCAATATTGGCTTGAAAATCATGGATGAGTTATATCAATTCCTGAAGAAACATGTAAAAGACACAGAAAAGCTACACACTCTTATTAGTGCCATCAAAGGACTTATTGAAACACATCATGGACTTACATCGTGGGGGGCAAAAAGGGAACCTGAAAGTATACTTGAGCAAATTCTATTTATCTCAGATTACATAGACTCAAGAACAGGAAGCTACAACCCCCTTAACCCCTCGGAAACAGACAGCCTTATTAAAAAAATACTTAATCTATAACTTTAAACATCCCTACATTACCATATCATAGTAAAATAATAATAGAATTACATTATTAACATTGTTTACAAGAAAGGAGAAATAACAATGAAACTAACAAAGAAAAGGCTAACTCTCTTATGTGTTGCTATAGCAGGAACATTATTTGTAATAGCATTCTATACAAACAACCCATGGATTGGAGTTATAGGGGCATTTTTCGACTGGCTACCTCTTCCTACAGGATGGATGAGATATACAGAAGGAGCAAAACCTCCTTATCTTCATATAGCACTTACATTAATAGCATATGGCTTCTTTATAGGTTGGTTCTTCTACGATATACTAAGAGTTCCATTCTTTATCATCTGGATTTGGGCGGTTCTTGCAGGAGCAGACATATCTTAATAAATTGGAAATACAACTAATTGACTGATTCCCGTCGTATCCCGGTGGGGAAGTAAGGTAGCTTAGCTGTTAGCCGACTTGTATCGTTTGTTTTTTTTTGATTTCCCTAATTCAATTCCTACACGATAGTAGTCACATAATAGAATTATATTGGTTTTTTTACATTGGTTAAGGGGTAATCCTTATTGGAATTTTTTCTTGTGCTTGATACTACAGCATTTAAAGTTTAGAAAGAATATATTCATCTTAATACGCATTGGTAGCTCAAAATGATACATTCACGGCTATGAATACGTTTTCATTTAGACAAACAAGTACACCGATAATGTATGGCTATTTCCCTTTTGAACAATAATAATCTTTTTCTATGAATATTAGTACACTATCGCATCCTTGACAATTTTACTTTTTGTAGTATGAGATTTGGTATGGGCAAAAAATGCTACCAGTCTTATATATAACAAGTTTTCAAAATATGATATTGGTAGACAGCTATACGTAAAAGAGAAGATGAAATAAATAGAGTAACCTTTAAGCTATCCCACAACTTTTATCAATCTTGTATCACCGTTTGAGCAAACCATATATACCACGCATAATACACGCAGGTTTTAAGGTAAAAGCTGGTTTGTTTCCCATTTTCTTGCAATAATCTGAGAATCTTGACATAACATCAGGTTCTTCCACATTCAAGATAAAAATAAATGATGCCATTAAAGCACCTAACCCAGCAATCAGCCCTGATAATTTACCTGTTAACATACCTATTCCAAGACCTATAAGTCCTGATCCAAATTGTGCCGGATGCTTCATACATGAATATATACCATTGTCGACAACACGTTCCGGAGCAGATATCCCTTTCTTTATATCAAAATGTCCATACCGTTTCAGGGTCTTACCAGCAATAGCATTAAGGAAAATTCCTGTTAAAATACATTTAAATCCTATTAATCTCATAATAGTTGAAGATTTTCTTTGCTTCTTAATACCATTCTCGATCCATTTAGACAAAATAGGTATACTTCCCCACAAAGAAAACCAAAACAACATTTTTCCCCTGAACTCCCTATTTTTCATCAAGTTGTTTATAACCACAAACTCATCCCCCTTTTATAAACAATGTTTACACAAAATATCATACACAAAGGGGAGGATACCCTCCCCTTTTCATCGAATTACCATTAAGAAGCAACCTTTAAGCGTTTAACTCTACTTTTATGAACAAAGAGCGTAATAGCCAAAATCGTAATACCGATAATGTCGGTGATAAAGGTCGGATCAATCATCAAGAAGGCTGCTATCACAAATAGTATCCTTTCCCACCACGTAAGATAGTCCGACTCATATCCCTCTGCAGCTAAGCCAAGTGCATATGCACCGAGAAGACCTGTGACAAACACTTGGAGTATCTTAATAGGATCGGCAAGGAATGTAATCTTACCTATCTTAACCGCAAAGAATTTGGCCCCTTCTCTCAGTTGAGTGAGATATGTAGAATAGGAAATAAGATTACCACCTACACTCATCGTTGTCTTATCGGGATCAATAAATAGCAGATAAGGGTTATATGCAAACATAAACGGCAGTATGAAACCAGCTAGGGCTAGTTTAACAGCTGTCCAACCTGTCTTGTTGGGATCAGCTCCTGCAATACCAGCTCCAGCATATGCTGCCAAAGCAACAGGAGGAGTAAGATCGGCAATAACACCAAAGTAGAGAACAAACAGATGAGCGGCAAGTGGAAATACACCAAGGTTAACCATGGCAGGCACAGCCATAGTTGCCAATACAACATATTTTGCCGTTGTAGGAAGACCCATACCAAGTATGATAGAGGCTATCATTGTAAAGAACATTGTAAGGAATAGCTTCATGCCATCTTGGGAGATAAAGGGTAATATAGCATGCAGACCAGCCGCCCATGAAGAGGCTATATTAATAAGTGACGTTGTCAGCTTACCACCCAAACCGGTAAGTGTAACAGAACCTATAACAATACCTGCACCAGCACAGGCAAGGGCAACACCAACAGCACTCTTTGCACCGCCGGCAAGTGTGTCAAGCAGTCTCTTAAACTCTTTGGTAGGGGTAGAGGAAAGGAGCGGAGCTATAAAGATAGTGAAAAATCCAAAGATATTAAGCCATTTGGTAAGCGTAGTTCTCTCAATAAGAAGACCAAAGAGATGGACCTTACCCTCAACCTGTGGCAAGCCATAGATGTATATAGCAGCAAGAACTAAAATCATCAGTACTCCAAACAATGCCTTCATAAATTTCCTCTCTTCTCTGACCAGATAAATGGCAACAACACCAATGACAATACCCCATGCAGCAGTAAAAGTAGGAGTATAGTTCTTAAGAAGCATGTACACAATGCCAATGATGGGCAAGAACAAAATCCATTTCTCCTTAAGAATCTTCATAGCCGATGGAAGGTTCTCACGGGAGATACCTTTAAGCCCCAACCTCTTTGCCTCGTAGTGAACCATAATACCCACAGCCAGATAGTATAAAACAGCCGGCAGTATAGCCGCAATCATAATATCTCTATAAGGAAGCTCTAAAAACTCTGCCATGATAAATGCAGCAGCACCCATAACAGGTGGCATGATCTGACCACCAGTAGAGGCAGCAGCCTCAACAGCTCCGGCAAAATATGGGGGATATCCTATAGATTTCATCAAGGGAATCGTGAAAGAACCTGTGCCAACGACATTGGCAACAGAAGAACCAGATATGGTGCCCATAAGACCCGAAGCAATAACAGCAACTTTAGCAGGACCACCCACAGACCAACCTGCCAATGCCAATGCAAGTTCTATGAATAGATTACCAACTCCGGTAAATTCAAGAAATGCACCGAACAATATAAACATAAAGACAAATGTTGCCGAAACCGCAATTGGCGTCGTGTAAATACCATTACCCTCTATGTACATATGGGAGATAACAGTTTTAAACTGATATGCCCTATGCCCAAGTATACCAGGCATGCCTGGAATAAAGGTATATGCCAAGAAAAAGGCTATGATAAGGAAAAACCATATACCTCCAACCCTGCGAGCACCTTCAAGAACCAGTGCAATTAAGATGACCCCCATAATAATATCCCATATATTAGGATTGCCTGCTCTGTAGATAATGTCATGATAGAAAAGGACAATATAAAAAGATGACACAGCACCTAAAATAGCAAATATATAGTCATACCACCCTATCTTTTTCATACCCTTCTTAGGTGCAACAAAGATATACAGCAAAAACATGGCAAAGCCAAGGTGTACCGCCCTTTGAATCAGACCGGCAAGTTCACCAAAAAATGCTGTGTATAAATGGAAAAGGGACATACCAATGGCAATAGCATCAATAATTCGATCCCAAAATTCACTACCTGTGCTCCTAACAGCCGCTCCTCCTTCATACTCTTCTAAAATCTTTTGTACATCTACGGCACCTGTTTCTGGAGACTCCTCTATCTCTTCAATGATTTCTTCTACCTCTGCCAAGGCAGGCACCCCCTTTTCAACGAAATATCAACCCTTCCCGTCTGTTTGACTTCAGGCATTAACACCAATTTTCCATCTACATAAAACCTATAGTGATTAAGAGGAATCATCAAATAGGTTAGTATGGAAAAATCTCTCTTCCCTGTCACCGTTACCCTGTAATCAGAAGCTGTATCAGAAATGGTAGCCACCTCTACTCTACCTTCGGCAGGAAGTCCTGCTCCAAAATCCGGCAGCTCTGACCACAGGGCATGAAATCCATTTTTATCAACCTTTATAATATCCTTCACATCTAAACGTATCACAGAATGCTTATACACTACCGTTAATGTGGCAGTGTTATTTACAGGCACAACAACATCATAATGTCTTACAGAACCGTCAGGATTGTAAAGCGTTACATTAAACACCAGTGAAGCACTGGTCATACACGATATGTAAAATATGGTGACGGCTACAGCCGCCACCACTAGAAGGAAAATAATACTTTTACGCATTTTTATTTAGAAAGTTTTCCTTTCTCTTCAAAGAATTTCTTGGCACCAGGATGCCATGGAATAGACATACCATCTACTGCATTGTCAAGGTTAATCATTGCACCCTTAGCGTGGGCCTTGGCAATCTCGTCTGTATGGGCAAATATTGCCTGGAGCATGTTGTAAACAACATCCTCTGGAATATCCTTTCTAACAATCAAAATAGCCTTAACAGCTACTGTCTTAACATCTTGATCGACGCCCTTATAGGTGCCAGCAGGTATAATATCCTGCACATAGAAAGGATACTTGGCCTTCAAAGCCTTAGCATGCTCATCGTCTATGGGTATAAGCTTGATAGCCTTGGAGGCGGCAAGCTCGTTAACAGCAGCTGTTGGATATCCTGCTGTCAGGAATGCAGCATCAAGCTGATTGTTCTTTAACTTCTGAACAGCATCTTTAAAGGAAACATGATCTGCAAGTGCCAAATCATCAAATGAAAGGCCATATGCCTCTAAAATCTGCTTGGCATTTGCCTCAACACCAGAACCAGCTGCACCAACGGCAACCCTCTTACCCTTCAGGTCGGCAACAGAGTTAATGCCGGAGTCTGCAAGGGTAACAATCTGAATATGCTCTGGATATAGAGCCATCATGCCTGCTATATTGTCAACCTTCTTTCCATTGAATACCTCTACACCATTGTAAGCGTAGAATGCTATATCGTTCTGAACAAATGCCATATCAGCCTGGCCATCTTTCAGTAGATTGATGTTGGCCACAGAAGCACCAGTAGAACGAGCTTCTACCTTAACATTCTTTGTATACTGGGAAATCACTTGGGCAATAGCGGTTCCTAGTGGATAATACGTACCTGTTGTACCACCTGTTGCCATAGAGAAGCTGTAAGTTTTCTCTGCTGTACCTCCATTCTGCTGTCCCTGACCACATGCTACAAATAGCAAACTTACAGCCAGAATGAGAGCTAAAACTGTCATTAGTTTTTTCATGAAGTATCACCTCCTATAGGAATTTTAACATATGAACATGAATTGTTATATACCTATCACTCATAAATATTCATTTACAGGAAAAGAAACTTAAACGAAATATAGCATGCTATCGGCTAAACATTAAAAACGGGCAGGCATACACCTACCCGCTAAGTGAATTTACTTCAAATTTCCAATGATATCGTGGGCTGTTTCAGCAGCTATGGCACCATCAGAGGCTGCGGTAATAATCTGTCTCAGAGGAGTATTTCTCACATCACCCACTGCAAGAATCAGCGGATGTGAGGTTCTCATTCTCTCATCTGTAATAATAGCACCACTATGGTCTATGTCAACTATACCTTTCAAAATTTCACTTCTGGGAACAAGGCCAATAGCAATAAATACAGCATCAACAGGCAACTCTTCAACTTTACCATCAACCACATTCTTAATCTTAAGGGCATTCACTTTCGTATCACCTTTAATCTCCTCGACCACCGTATCAAGAATAAATTCTACGTTGTCATGACTCTTCAACTTATCTACCAGAGCCTTTTCTGCCCTAAAACCTTGTCTTCTGTGTATCAGATACAGTTTATCGGCCAAGCCGGCAAGGACCAATGCCTCGGCAAATGCCGAATTTCCACCACCAACAACGGCTACTTTCTTTCCGCGGAAAAATGGACCATCGCAAGTGGCACAATATGAAACACCTCTACCGGTAAACTCCATCTCACCGGGCACACCCAGACGTCTATGCTCTGCACCTGTAGCCCATATAAGCACATGAGATGTATAAGTATAACCGGCCTGTACTTCTACATATCCTTCTTCAGTATGAGGCACTACTGAAAACACCTCATCCCATAAAATCTCTACTCCAGCCTTTTCAGCATGGGATTTCATTCTCTCTGCAAGTTCAGGTCCCTTAATATTCTCAAAACCGGGATAATTTTCTATTTCATCAAGCTCAAGCAGCGCCCCACCAGGCATTCCCTTATCTACAATTGCCGTCTTAAGACCATATCTAGATGCGTATATTCCAGCCGTCAGTCCTCCTGGTCCAGCACCCACAATCAGTACATCATAATCTACTGTAGCCATAAAGTTCACCTCCCTTAACTTATTCTGAAATTAATTATACCATATTACTTTTCCTGCCATACTGTAGCCGTATCGGACATCACATGAAGAAGAAAGTGGCTAACTTTTTCTTGACAAAGATACGTATGCACAGCAAAATGATATGTTCCTTCTGGCAAATACAATCGCCTCATACCCAAATACAACTTCCCACTTTTTGGCACAGAAACAATCATATAATACCAGTAAGGATATGGCATAGGCTTTTTATCATGATATCTAAGACCCACCTTACTCAAATCATCTCTACTCATCTCAAGATATATATCACGGGTATATCTCTTTACAACCTGCATGCTACGGGTAATAGCATAGAACTTAAGATCAACAAAATGTCCATCCCTTTGAGCCAGTACTTCAATCCTGATAGGGTATGAGCACACTGTAGATGCTGTAGCAGTTGGTATCAATACAAGGGCAATAGCTACAAGCAATATAACGGACAACCATTTTCTCATGTTATCCCTCCTCTTCAAGTGCTATTTTATAGAAATCATAACCTCCAAGTCGCTTAATGGCAAGATACTCACCACCTTTTGCATCGGTAATAACATATGCTCTATGCTCAGGAAAAAGCCCTTCAATACGAGAAAGAAGAAAAATTGCTTCTTCAGGAATCGCATAGCTGAGTTTCTCCACATAACCGGAACACTCCAGAGAATGCATTAACACAGGTAGAACATGATACAAATCCTCTTCAGACATGCGGTTAACAACATCTAAAAACAAACGAAGCCCTCTTGCTGTCCACTTCATATTACCCACCCCCTATATATATTGTAGGCGATTATCACACTCATACACACCATCATTCAACACAGCTAAATCTATTAAAATATCAATATGGGACATGTAGAGATTATAAAAGGTATCATATTCAAAGGAAGTGAAAAGGACATATACGTGCACGTGCCCACTAATAAAGAGCCATGGATTCCCATAGTAATAT
>CAZATH010000062.1:0-7994 GCA_964487995.1 uncultured bacterium | reverse complement strand
TTTATTAATACATTAATGAAGTATATATGAAATTTCAATTCCATTATGCACTAATAACTGCATAAAAAGTGTATTACTCTACATATACATACAACAACAATTTTTCTTTGCATTATATTAATAGTGGGAACCAAAATCCCTTAAGGAGGTGTGCAGGTTATGAAAAGATTTTTAACCTTTCTGGTAGTTTGTTCCCTTTTGCTAACGGCGTTTGTGTTTGTGGCGAAGCCACAAATGGTCAATGCTTCTCAAGAGCGTATGATTGAGTTGTTTATTGGTAAGAAAACTGTTCTTATCAACGGACAAGATGGTAGCTTTATGGATGTGGCACCGGTGATTACAAATAACAGAACATTTGTTCCCCTTCGCTTTGTATCAGAACAGCTCGGAGCCCAGGTAAAGTGGGATGCAAAGAATCAGAAGGTGATAATTAAGCAAGGTGGTAGAACTATTGAATTGTGGCCTATTACTGCTAAGAGTAAGGGAAGTAACATGATTCGTATCAATGGTAAGGATATGAAAATGGATGTAAAACCATATGTGGATAAGAAAGCGGGTAGAACATTGGTTCCTGTTAGATTTGTATCTGAGGCTTTGGGCTTTTCTGTGAGATGGGATGCTCAAGCTTATCGTGTTATTATTGCCAATTTCGACCTTTCTATTAAGCCCAATACAAATGTGTCAGGAGAAATTGTCATATGGCATGGTTGGGGAACGGATTCAACAGAGGCGGAGATTCTTGATGAAATTATCTCTAAATTCCAAGATATGTATCCATATGTTACAGTTGATCAAGTATCTGTTCCATTTAATGATCTTAAAAATAAACTGACGATGGCTATTCCTCAGGGACAGGGGCCTGACTTATTCATTGGGCCACATGACTGGATTGGAGAACTTGCCGATTATTATAAAGTGATTGAACCTGTTGATAAATATCTTGATCCTTTGAAACTTAGAGCATATTTTGTACCAGTAACCCTAAAAGCAGATACTTATAAAGATCACCTCTGGGCTTTGCCTGAATCGTTTGAATCTGTAGCGTTAATTGTTAATAAAAATCTTGTGAAAGAGATACCTACAAGTATCGATGATTTACTAAATGCCAAGCAATTTGTTGATGACAACGTTCAACCATTAATGTTTCCTGTTACTACTTTCTACTTCTATGCACCATTTCATTTTGGCTTTGGGGGAGGTATATTTGCCTATAAAGATGGGAAACTTACTGTTGATCCTATTAAAAACGAAGGTGCACTCAAAGCTATGAATTTCTTGCTCAATCTCAAGAAAAATGGAGTGTTACCGCAGGATCCACCAGATTATGGAATGATGATGGACAGTTTCACTAAAGGTAAGGTTGCTATGATCATCAATGGTCCATGGGCATGGGGTGATATTAAGAAGAAGGTTCCTTCTGCCGAAATTCACCTTATTCCAGGAGGAAAACCCTTTGTTGGTGTTAAAAATATCTATCTTTCTTCTGAAAGTCAGAATAAAGAGGCGGCAATTGAATTTATGAAATTCTTTACAGGATTGGTATCCGATAATGGATATATAGCTCCTTATAGATTGGCTAAAGAAGTAGGGCACATACCTGCACTTGTTGATTTGTATATGAAATCTGACATTAGAAATAATGAGGTTATCAAAGGATTCTCGGCACAAGCTGCTTTAGGTGTTCCCATGCCTAATATTCCTGAAATGGGTTCCGTATGGGGTGAAATGGATAATGCCCTTCAACTTGTTTATACTGGACAACAAACACCAGAGCAGGCACTTCAAACGGCGTATGATAAGATTATGTCTAATATTAATAAATAACTACAGTTGTTTAAAGGGGAACAGAACTTTGTTCCCCTTTTTTATAGGGGGAGAGTCTTGATATGGAAAGGAGAAATTGGAAAGTAGCTTATCTTTTTGTATCGCCTGGGATGTTGATCATCTTTTTATTGAGTTTCTTGCCTTTGGTATTTTCACTGATAATAGCTTTTACCAATCTTGAAAAGCAGGTTATTGGAGATTTTGTTAGACATGGATTTGATTCTCTTAAATTTGTTGGATTTGAAAATTTTCGATGGATTATTAAGCATGATGGAGTGATTTTATATAAAACTCTTCAGTGGAATATTGTGTGGACATTTATCAATGTATTTTTCCACGTATCGCTGGGAATATCGTTAGCCATTATGCTAAACAATAAATGGATGTCCAGTATAGAAAAAACTCTTTGGAGATTTATATTGATTCTGCCATGGGCAATACCTGCCTTTGTTACCATCTTAGTATGGAGGGCAATGTTTTATGAAGATGGCTTTATCAATGCTATTTTAAAGACTATTGGAATAGGTGCTATTCCTTGGATGACAAGTCCATTCTGGGCTAGGGTCGCAGTGTTGATAATCAATATATGGCTAGGAGTTCCCTTTATGATGATTATAGCTTTAGGTGCACTACAATCTATTCCCAATGAACTTTACGAGGCGGCATCTGTAGATGGTGCTACACCTTGGCAAAAGACTAAGTATATAACTATTCCTTTGGTACTTAGAATAATGATGCCTTCTATTCTATTAGGTATTATTTGGACATTTAACAAGTTTGATGTTATATGGCTTTATAACAAAGGTGGACCTGTGGTTAGTACATCTGTTGGTGGACACTTATATACATATGGTGCCACTAATTTACTCATTACATATATGTATAGTTATTTTTACAATCAACATGCTTGGAATATAGCAGCTGCTCTAGGATATATTGTATTCTTTGTGCTTCTTGCCATTTCACTTATTAATATGAAGTTCCAGGAATGGGCAGAGGGGTGATTCTATGAGAAATAATGAAATCATTTCCAAATGGATAACACGATTGATACTTCTGATATTTGTTGCAGCGATATTACTTCCAGTTTCATGGGTGGTTCTGATGTCATTTCAACAAACTAATGATGTAGTGGTTCCTTCTTTTCATAATCTTACTTTTAAAAATTACGATGAGATTATATTCGGAAAGCCTTTGGAGCATCCACGTATAATTAAGAAAACTGTAACCATTACATTGCCGAACGGAGAAATTACAACTACTCGAAAAATCGTGGCTATTATTAAAAGAAACCCCAGCACGTTTATGCGTGCTTTTTGGACATCTATTAAAATAGCGTCAATGACGGTAATCATAACTCTATTTATCGCTTCTTTAACAGCATATGGATTTTCAAGATATACATTTCCAGGTAAGTTTCTTTTCTACTTTTATTATATGGTTTCTCAAATGTTCCCTGCAATGGTGGGTATGATTGCCCTCTATGTGGTATTTGTAAAGTTGGGATTAACCTCTGCAAAACCTTTTTTGGGTATGCCTAAGGTTCACTGGGCACTTGTTGTAGCATATACTGGATTTAATTTACCATTTGCAGTATGGAATTTAAGGGCGTTTATTGATGCAATACCTAGGGAATTAGATGAGGCAGCAATGGTAGATGGTGCTACTCCATGGACGATATATTGGAAAATTATTCTTCCTCTCTCTTTACCGGGACTTGCTGTTACAGGTCTTTTTGCCTTTATGGGGGCGTGGCTTGAATATGTTATGGCACTAATACTAATTTCTGATAATCGACTGGCTACATTGCCCTTGTGGATGTACAACCTTTTATACGTAGGGTCTTACGGAATGAATATTACCAAATTTGCAGCAGCCTCTGTTCTAGTTGCTGTGCCTGTAACGGTAGTTTTTCTTGCATTTCAGAAATATTTACTTTCTGGCTTATTAAAAGGGTCAGTTAAAGGATAAGGGAGGTGTACTTTTCATGAAGAAGGTTGTTATTTGGAGTATTGTAGTTGCAATTATTGCAACTATATTTGTGCCCTCTTTTACGTGGGCAAATACCGATGTTTTAAAGGTGGGGGATAAGACATATCCATTGTATAAACGCGGTGATTATATTTCTTCTTGGGCTGAAATTACTGGAGATACCCATTTTGAAGTTTACTATGGAAAATCACCTTTTAGTAAAGATATATCAGTTGATGGAAAAAAGCTTCTTGTGGTGTATAAAGAAGTTAACGGTAAAACCTGGCATTATGCTATTTTGCCTGCAGGTCCTGATAATAAGATACCCAGAGATACCACTTTCATTGTGAAGAGAGTTCCAGAAGGTGCTTTGGTTCCAGGTAGCACCGTAACTATTTATGTCTATACTACTCGCCGTGAAATTGCTTCTCTCCAGATGATAATGACCAAATATGGTTGGAAGGATAGTGATCCACCAGTTGCTCCGTCAGTGAAGGAAGAAAAAACATATTCCTTAGACAAAGTGGCTCAAACTGATGATGGACTTTTGGATGTGTGGAAGGTAACATTCAAGGTGGAAGATATTGGTTTGTATGAGTATTATTTCTATGCATACGATGGTAGTTATAAGAGAATGTTTAAAGGAGATTATCGTATTACTGTATATAAACCTGAATTTCAGGTTCCTAAGTGGCTAAATGGAGCGGTAGTGTATCAAATTTTCCCCGATAGGTTTAATAATGGTGATCCTTCCAATGATCCTGCCCCTGGAAAGAATTTTTATTTCCATGATTACTATCTTAACCAAGATTTTAAAGAACCGGGTGATTTTCTTGGCGTACCAAAGTATACAGTATCTTGGGATTCTCCTGTAAAAGCATGGGACGAGGTTAATGGAGCTTGTAGATATGTAGATACAACCCGATATTATGGGGGAGATTTGCAAGGTATTATTGATAAGTTAGATTATCTCAAATCTCTTGGTGTAGATGTTCTTTACATTAATCCTATTTTCCCGGCTCCTTCTACTCACAGATATGATCCTTCATCTTATCATGCTGTTGATCCAATTTTAGGTAATTTGGATACTTTTAAACAACTTATTTTGGAAGCAAAGAAAAGAGGTATAAGGATTATTTTAGATGTCACTCCAGATCATTCTTCAGATCGTTCGATTTACTTTGACAAAAATGGTGAATTTTCAACAATTGGTGCCTATGAGTCTAAGGAATCTCCATATTACAGTTGGTATAAGTTTATTAAATGGCCTGATAGATATCAGGGATGGGCCGGTCTTGGATGGATGCCAACAATTAATGTTTTAAATACTAATTTTGAACACTTCTTTTTAACAGATAAAAATTCGGTCGTTCATTTCTGGAATAATATCGGTGTTATGGGATGGCGTATTGACGTGGCTATGATTATTCCCACAGGATTTCTGAAGAAGTATAGAGATGTAATAAAATCCATCAATCCAGATGCCGTTTTGGTTGCAGAAGTTTGGAATAAGCCTAGAGAAGTTATACCTATGCTACTAGGTAATGAGATGGATAGTGTCATGAACTATAGATTTGCAGCAGCTACGGTCGTAGATTGGGATAGTGATCATGAAGGTAAGAAACCATCTTCTCAAGGATTTTTCCTTAATAAAAACATGACTGCCTTAGAATTTTGGAAAAAGATTGATTCAATGTATAACGATTATCCCCCCGTTGTTCACGATGTTTTGTGGAATTTGGTAGATAGCCATGATATGGCAAGACCACTGCATTATCTCAAAGATAAAAATGCATTGAAAGCACTTTCTGCTTTACAAATTCTTATTAAAGGTGCTCCTACCATCTTTTATGGAGACGAGGCAGGAGCTACTAATTCAGGTGAAAAAGGATGTAAAGATGATAGACCACTGGCCAATGATCCATTTATGCGTGTGCCTTATCCATGGCACAATATGGATAAAAACCTCATTTCTTGGTATCGTTCTTTGATTTCACTTAGACATAACATTGATGCAATTAAAACAGGAACTTTACATCATTTTATTGCTTCTAATGGCCGTGTGTTAACTTTTATGCGTATTGGAAAGGATAAATCAGTACTTGTGGTTATAAATCCTGACAATGTTGAACGTGATGATGTTTCGATAGATGTTAGAGGGTATGTAATGAATGGCGAATATAATCCATCTATTGGAGAAAGTGTACTTCATGTGGATAATGGTATTGCTACGTTGAAAAATATTAAACCATATGGGGTAAATGTATATGTCTTTGATACAGCTCCTAATTTCAATAGTGATGTGAAATATAATGTATCTATTACCAATGGTCAGGTTAATGTTGATACAACTGATAAAATACTTGTTGAGGTTAATGACGTTACTACAGGGCAAATGTATAAATTTGACAATAATAAACTATTTTACCCACGTGGTGGCCACAAATATGTTGTTACTGTATATAAACTTAATGACAATCTCATAGTTGGTAAATATCAAATGATTTATAAGGCAAAAGGCAATGATGTTATTGATCCAATATATCATAATGAGACTCAGAATAATGAAAATTCTTCAACGTTAAATCTTTCCATCGACGATCCGAAGGGAGATGATTACGGACCTAGAACGTATACATATCCTACCAATAGTGTATTTAAAAAAGGAGATTTTGATTTGTTGAAATTTGAAGCTAAGAGTACTGGTAATGAATATATATTTAGATGGCAACTAGCTAATGTGGATAATCCGTGGAATGGTAAGTGGGGAATTAGCAAGCAAACCCTAATGGTCTTTATAGATAACAAAGAGGGGGGTACCAGTGAAGGCTTAGAAGGTATGAATGCTATGTTCAGCAGTGACTTTAAATGGGATGAAGCTATACAGTTGGAAGGGTGGGAAAGCAAATTATACGTATCAGAAGATGATGATATAGAAGCAGAAGATTTAGGCGATGTAGGAGCGACGGCTACGGTAACTTATGGAAAAGATGGTTGGGTAGAGTTAAGGATACCTAAGGAAGTTCTAGGTGATATCGGTAAGGGTAGTAAGATAATGGCGTTAGTATTGGGTCAAGATGGGTATGGACCTGGTAGGATAAGGCAGGTTAATGCAAAGGCAGAGGAATGGCGATTTGGAGGGGGTAGTGATGGCAACGAAGATCCGAATATTATAGACATGATAGTTCCCGAAGGTTATAAACAAGAAGATATTTTAAATTGGAAGAAGCACAGTCCGGTAAGAGTTCCGGGTATATTGGTGGATCCATATATAAGTGTTCCTCAAAAAACTGTTATAAATATGGTAGTTGATGATCCAAAGGGAGATGATTACGGACCTGGTACTTATACATATCCGACTAATAGCGTATTTAAGAAAGGAGATTTTGATCTCTGGAAATTTGCACTGACAAGCACAGGTAATGGTTATGAGATGAAATGGGTGATAGGTAATATTGACAATTGTTGGGGATCTCCTAATGGGCTCAGTAAACAAACATTAATAGTTTTCATTGATAATGCTGAAGGAGGAACCACACAGGGATTAGAAGGGTTAAATGCTATGACAACAGAAGATTTTAAGTGGGATGTTGCACTTCAAATAGAAGGTTGGGTTAGTAAGATATATAAAGTAGATGGAGGCGAGGTAGTAGGAGAGGATATTAATGATTATGGGATAACAGTAAAGACTGTAGAGGGTAGTCCTGGCAGCGTGTATGTCTACGTTCCTGAAAGCGCTATAGGAAAGATTGGTAAGGGTACAAAGATAATAGCATTGCTTGTAGGTCAAGATGGGTATGGACCTGGTAGGATAAGGCAGGTTAATGCAAAGGCAGAGGAATGGCGATTTGGAGGGGGTAGTGATGGCAACGAAGATCCGAATATTATAGACATGATAGTTCCCGAAGGTTATAAACAAGAAGATATTTTAAATTGGAAGAAGCACAGTCCGGTAAGAGTTCCGGGTATATTGGTGGATCCATATATACAAAGTTCTGGTGAAAATGTCTCTATGTCTATAGTGAAACCTGCAGATGGGGCTGTTGTAGCTACCACGAGTATAGAGGTTGTTGCGGTGGTTAAGGGTATTAAAGATGCTTACGTTTATCTTAATGGTAAATCTTTAGATAAAGTAACTGCTAGTAATGATAAAGTCGTATACACTATTAAGGTTAATGGAGAAGGGACATATAAGATAG
>CAZATH010000061.1:0-8033 GCA_964487995.1 uncultured bacterium | reverse complement strand
TTTCCCTGTATTTCTTCAAATAGCAAAAACAACAGAAAGGCAAGGGTATATTTATCAATACCAAGAGACCGTCTTATTTCACCTTCAGAAATACCTTTCATTCTCATAACCAACATGACATAAGACTTTGAACTCTCTGGTTCTTTATCATACAAAACTTCTAGCAACCCACCACTTTCACGTCTTACAAATTCTGCAAATTCAAGTTTTTCATCTTCCTCAAGACCAAGTTTATCTATTTCTACCCATTTCTTCCGAGATAAAACCAACTTCTCCATTATTCTTCTATAAGACATTTTCTTTCCTCCTCATCTCACATCTGTGTTCTATTATAACTGGCTATTGTATAGGATAAAATATACGACGATATGGGCAAAAACATTCGACAAGCTTCACTTTACACGATAATAGGAAAACTAATAAGCAAAATCTTGGGGCTAATTAGAGAAAGGTTAACCAAGACACTCTTTGGTTTATCAGCTGAAATGTCTATCTACTCTTTTATCATCACCCTTATTGGGCTTATCAGAAGCATATCTATTAGAAGTTTTACCAAAACAACTATTCCCTACTTTTTGACCAACAAAAAAGATAAACACATTACCTCGAGTATCTATACGGTAGTCGTAGGTTTGAACTTAATTATTGGTATTATAATAATCATATTCAGTAGAACTCTCGCACGGTATACACTTGGCAAATTGGTTTACTCCGACAGCCTTTTGGTATTTGGAACGTACATGTACATCATGGCTGGAATTCTGCTCATCGTGCTGTCTATTGCTGACATATCTGAAGCCTTGATGAGTAGTATCAGGATATTTGAATATCAGATCATAAGAGAGCCTTTCGTAAATACACTATATATTCTATCTTTAATAGCACTTCCTTCAACTTTTACATTACTAGGTGGCAGAATCCTGGGAGAGCTAATGTTTATGCTAGCTATTCTATCATTTATTCTCTTAAAAAAACCTGTGTTGTTATCTACTCCCAAATTTCAATACATAAAAAACTTGCTACTAATCACCATACCCATTATATTGGGTACTAGCATAAACTTCATAAATACATTTGTAGATAGATATATGGCAACACTCCTAAGCGATACAAGAAGTGTATCGGCACTGGCATCCGCTACCACATTGGCAATATTACCATACTCTCTCTTTGGTGAATCCATATCAAAAAGCGTATATACAGGGTTTTCAGAATCTGCATCAAACAAAGACTTCCGTCTTTTTTCAGAATATGTAGGCAAGGTAATCTACCTTGGTGGTTGGTTAATCATACCATCATCTGTAGGCTTGGCTACACTCTCTTCAAACATTACCTATTTTTTATATTTTGGTGGCAAGTTCACCATGTCAGATGTAAATCTTGTTGGAACATCCCTTACATTTTACTCATTTCGATATTTATTTACAGCTTTATACATCCCGCTAAACAACGCCCTTATAGCTTTAGAAAAGAGATATATACCAATGTGGTTAGCCGCTATATTTATCCCCATCAATATATTGCTAAATTGGCTTTTAGGCTTTAAGCTGCACATGGGAGCACCTGGGTTCGCACTTGCCACCGCAATTGTATCGATATCAATGTTTATGGCAACATTAATATTACTAACTCGTATACCACAGATTACAGTGCCTAAAACCTACCTACTTAAAACACTTAAGGTAATAGTAGCCTCTATCATCATGGCCACATTACTTCTGACTTGTAAACATTATTTACCGTTAGGACGAACATACACTATACTACTAATCATGATAGGGATAATGATACACGTGACTTTGCTATTTTTACTCAAAGATGAAGAGATGATGAAACTGATCACTAAATTACAAAGGAGGATAAACTTGTGAAGTCTTTAATTAAACCAAGATCAGTAAAAACAAACAGCATAATATCTTTTACTGGTATATTACTGAGCCGTATACTTGGCTTTGCAAGGGATATGCTCATTGGTTACTTTTTTGGTACATCCCCTATTACCGATGCCTTTAATATAACAATGAAAGTAATCTTCTACCTTGCAAACCAAATCTCATCGGCATTTAACATCGGCTTTCTCTCGCTTTTCATACATGAAAAAGAAGATAACGGCACACAGCAGGCAACATCTTTGGCAAACAATATTGTTTCATTTGTGGCGTTGTTTGGATTATTAGTATCGGTCATTATCTATGTGTTTGCCCCTTTCATCAGCAAGCTATATCCGGGACTTGAGACAACCACTTACAGCTATTTAGTTATCTTCCTTAAATGGACCTCTCTATCTTTTTTCTTCATTCTAACAAGTGGTATTTTATGGAGCTTATTTCAGGCATATCATATTTTCACAATACCTTACATTGCAGTTTTAATACAAAATTCAACCATTGTAGCTATCATCTATCTATTACCATCTTCCCATACTTTGCCACTATCTGTGCTTATTGCCACATTTTTAATGTTCTTATTTACACTACTTCCTGTAAAAAAGATACTTCATATTAGAATAGTCATCCCAAACCTAAAGATCGTGAAACAATTTCTCTATATTTCAAGCCCAACTCTGCTAAGCACGGGGGTTATTTATTTTAGTGTGCTCGCAGATCAGATCATGGCATCTTTTATGCCAGTAGGTTCCATCACTAGACTGGAATATGCAAACAAATTGGCCTCACTCCCTCCCGCCATGTTTGGAATAGCCATAGCCGGCGCATTTTTCCCACGTCTTTCAGAATTTGTCAGTCAACAGAAGTGGGAACGCTTTAGGAACATGTTAGAACAGGGAATTTCCGCAATATGGTTTTTAACTATACCATCTGCCATAGGTCTTATCATGGTGTCTCAGCAAATCGTCCATCTGCTTTTTTATTTTCCCGGTGGAAAATTTACAGAACGAGATGTAATATTAACAGCAACAGCCATGGCAATGTATTCCATAGGAATACCATTTCAAAGTGCTATTATTGCTTTTAATCGAGGACACTATGCATTTAAAGACACCTTAACACCACTTATAACTTCGTCTATTGCTTTAATCGTCAATGTAATACTAAATTACATATTGGGAATCGCTTTAAAATTAGGTATACAAGGACTCGCTTTAGGAACCTCTCTGGCGGCTATTCTTAACTTCTATATGCTGGGAACAACTCTGGAAAGAAAGACCAGGCATAGTTTTATTAACAATCTAACAAAAGATTTTGTTAGAATTACACTATACAGTATTCCTATGTCAATTTTCTTAATATGCAGTAACATATTTTTACCCAAGATGCATAAAATTACAACTTTAGTTATTATTCTTACAGCAATGATAATATATGCTATAACGATATTCCTACTGAGACCTCCAGAACTAAAATCTCTTATTTACAAAAAACGGGTATAATAGATTATGCAGAGACACTTGTCTCATAATACCCTATAAGAAGGAGGGACTATGCATGAAGAAAATGGTTACAGTTTTAACTGTCCTAGCCCTCGTACTAACGCTAGGACTCGTTGGCTGCGGCCAGCAGCAGCAGGCCGGTGCTAAATTAAAAGTTGGTGTGGTATTCGACATTGGTGGTAGAGGTGACAAATCTTTTAACGACTCTGCTTACAGAGGCTTGGTAAAGGCAGCCAAAGAGTTAGGTGGCTACATTAAGGATGATCCAGACAACGTCAACTACGGTAACAACATTGAAATGAAGTATTTAGAACCCAAACAAGGTGGTAGCGACAGGGAACAGCTTCTTCGTAAGCTGGCCGAGAACGGCTACAACCTAGTTATTGGTGTTGGATTTGCCTTCACAGATGCCATAAAGAATGTTGCCAAGGACTTTCCCAATGTCCATTTTGCTATCATCGACTCTTGTTACAGCCCCGATGACCACCCCGCAAATGTAACATGTTTGCTCTTTAAAGAACAAGAGGGTTCTTTCCTTGTAGGTGCCATTGCCGGCTTAAAGACACAGACAAACAAAATCGGTTTTATTGGTGGTATGGATATTCCACTGATACGCAAATTCATGGTGGGTTATGAAGCAGGAGCCATGTATGTAAATCCTGAACTCCGCAAAGACGGTGCTATTTTAACTGCGTTTGTTTCTGACGATCCTGCACAAGCATGGAATAACCCACCAAAAGGTAAAGAGATAGCCACCGCCCAATATGATCAGGGTGCAGACATCATCTATCACGCAGCAGGTGGTACTGGCATGGGTCTGTTTGAAGCAGCTTTGGAGAAAAACAAATGGGCAATAGGTGTAGACTCCGATCAGGGACTCATTCTCGCCACATCCGACCAGGAAAAAGATAGAGAGATGGCTAAGCACATCATCACTTCCATGTTGAAACGTGTTGATACAGCTGTATATACCATCATAAAAGAGATGTATACCAACGGCAAGGTAGATGCAAAAGTTATGGAATTTGGTCTTAAAGAAAATGGTGTAGGCTATGCATACAATGACTATAACAAAGAGCTTCTCGATCCTATTAAACCCCAAATCGATGAGCTAAAACAGAAGATCATCAATGGAGAAATTAAAGTTCCAGCAACAGATGATGAACTCACACAGTTCAAAGCCAGCCTAGGACAATAATTGCCAAAAAGCAAAGGGGGAGATTTCCCCCTTTGCTTTTTTTTGTTAGGAGGTGGATAATTTGCCAGAAGACATTATTCTTAAGATGGAAGGTATTACAAAACGTTTCCCCGGCGTCTTAGCCAACGACCATATTAGCTTCGATTTAAGAGAAAGTGAAGTGCACGCACTAGTTGGTGAAAACGGTGCCGGAAAATCTACTCTGATGAAAATCCTTTATGGTTTATATCATCCTGATGAAGGAACAATATATACCAAGGTTGATGGCAAATTAAAGCCTGTAAAGTTTAAAACACCCCAAGATGCAATTAAACATGGTATAGGTATGGTACATCAACATTTCATGCTGGTGTATGGTCTTACAACCCTTGAAAACATCATACTGGGTTATGAACCATCCTCCATTATCGACTTCAAACAGGCAAGAACGCAGATACAGAAAACAATGGATGAAAGCGGGCTGCACGTACCCCTAGATGTAGATGTGGAATTCTTATCTGTAGGCCAGCAGCAGAGAGTGGAAATATTGAAAGTACTTTATAGAAAAGCCAAAATATTAATATTAGATGAACCTACAGCTGTATTGACTCCCCAAGAAACAGAGGAACTATTTGCAATCATTAATAGGTTAAAAGAAGGAGGACACAGTATTATCTTTATTAGTCACAAGCTCCACGAGGTCATGGCCATTGCAGATAGAATTAGTGTAATGAGAAAGGGAAAATTAGTACACACTATGCCTAAAAGTGAAGCAACAAAAGAAAAGATTGCCGAACTAATGGTTGGACATCCTGTTTTATTGGATGTTCCAAGACCCGAAGTTGAACCAGGTAATATCGTTCTCGAAGTAAAAAATTTAACTGTGGAATCAGACACAAAGGGAGTAATGGCGGTGAAAGATGTTTCCTTCCACATCAAGGAAGGAGAAATCTATGGCATAGCAGGTGTTGAAGGTAATGGACAGGCAGAGCTAATAGAGGCAATTTATGGACTAAGACATCCCAAATCAGGAAAAATCATTATTAAAAATGAGAATATCACGGGTAAGCCTACTCACATAATCAGAAAAAAAGGTGTTTCTCACATTCCAGGTGATAGGCATAAGTTCGGTGTATTTCTTCCATTTACACTTGCCGACAATAGCATTTTGGGCCATCACAGAGAAAAATCCTTCTCTAGATGGGGAATATTCAGAAGATTCAGCAATATTTCCAAGTGGGCAATGGCTATCATTAAAAAATTTGATGTGAGAACACCTTCAGATAAAGTACCCATGAGTGCCTTGTCAGGAGGTAATCAGCAGAAATTTGTGGTGGGTAGAGAAATAAGCTTTGAACACGACCTCATGATAGCAGCTCATCCAACAAGAGGTGTAGATATTGGTGCAATGGAATTTATATACAGACAACTATTTGAGGAGAAGAAGCAAAAAAAAGCTATTTTACTGGTTTCTGCTGACCTCGACGAACTACTGCTTCTTTCAGACAGAATAGGAGTTATGTATAAAGGACAAATTATTAAAGAACTTGATAATACACAGAAGCAAGTAACTCCTAAGGAAGTAGGATATTACATGTTAGGTGGAGATTTAGAATCCCATACAGAAACGGATGTAGCAGGAGGTGAGCATAGTGGCTAAGAAAAAAACAAGCAATCTTAAATATTTCTTGCTTTCTCTCGTCGCCCCTGTTTCAGGTATTTTAATCTCAGCTATCCTACTCTTCTTTCTTATACTTCTAATTAGAAAGGGTTCTTTAGCAGATACTATGTATGCCTTCTACATAATGGGAAAAACACTGACATCAACCCAAGACATCGGTTATATTATTGCAAGAGCTGAACCACTAATCATCTCAGGTATAGCTGCAGCCATTGCCTTTAGAGCAGGAGTATTTAACATCGGTACAGAAGGTCAATATTACATTGGTGGACTGGTTGCATCGATATACGCAATATACTTTTCATTTAAATCACCATCTCTACATTGGCTCAATGTAATATTCGTAGTAGTATTTGCCATGATAGGTGGAGCTCTGTGGGCTTTAATACCTGCTATTCTGAAAGTCAAGAAGGGAGTACATGAAGTTATCACAACCATTATGATGAATCAAATAGCGTATACAACGGCAAAATATTTTGTCAACGGTCCTTTAAGTGGTGTCAAAGGCGGAGAAAGTTTAGAGCCAAAGACTGTAAACTTTCCAGCCGCAGCAGATTTTCGCAGACTATACGATATATTTCATGGTCACTTTCCTTTCCCTAAATATATTCCGTTATATGAAAGTTTATTCATAGCCGCAATATTGGTGGTTATAGTATATATCGTGATATTCTATACAAACTGGGGTTTTGAAATAGAAATGCTAGGCACCAATCCTAATGCCACCAAATACAGTGGTGTTCCACCGAAAGTTGTTGTGTTCAACGCCATGCTATGGAGTGGTGCTATAGCTGGCTTAATTAATTTGCAAGAAATATTTGGTATCAAGGGTTACTATACCCATCACATGACAGGTGGTCTTGGATTTGATGGTATTGCCGTAGCACTCATAGGTTATAACAATCCATTAGGTGTAGTTTTGGCAGCATTTCTGTTCGGATTCTTGAGAACAGCAGGATATAATCTACAATTCGAGCTGGGGATTCCTAATTCTACCATGGATCTTATCACAGGCTTTATCATCATAGTAATGGTTATAGCCAGCGTGACAATGAATAGATACATCTCTAAACTGCGCAGAAAAGAAGTTCTCTCGGGGGCAGGTGAGTAATGATGTGGACAACCATATGGTTTATCATAAAAAGCACCATCGTATCCTCTGCTCCTATAGGGTACGCTGCCTTAGGTGGAGTTTTTAACGAGCGGTCCGGTGTTGTCAACATTGCATTAGAAGGTATATTACTAGTTTCATCGTTTGGATATGTCGCAGGTGCATTCTTTGGTAAGAGCGCATGGTGGGGTCTTTTTTGGGGTATAATGGCGGGGCTGCTACTCTCTTTAATTCACGCAATCGCCACTGTAACATTTAAAATCAATCATATTGTCAGTGGTGTAGCTCTTAACACAATAGCCATCGGTGTTACACGTATGTTATCACTAGTGATGTTTGGACAAGAAACTCAAAGTAAAACTAACTCATACACTCAACTTTTTGGTGTCGATATACAATGGCTAATAGCAATAATGTTATTCCTTGTAATAGCCCCTCTATCATATTGGCTACTATTCAAAACCTCGTTAGGACTTCGACTTCGTTCTGTAGGTGAAAATCCAGAAGCTGCAGATAGCTTGGGTATAAGTGTTGAAAAGATGAGATACACCGGGGTTTTACTAGGTGGTACCATTGCATCTTTAGGTGGTATCGCACTATACCCCAGTATTTGGCAAAGCGGTATATCTGGTGGCAGAGGCTTTATAGGTTTGGCATCAATGATACTCGGTAATTG
>CAZATH010000060.1:0-8158 GCA_964487995.1 uncultured bacterium | reverse complement strand
CGTTGTCTCTGGGTGGTGGAACCTTTATATGATGTATATATGGAAAGATGCCTGCATAATAATCTGCGATTTCACCAGTGTTATCTGTGCTTCCGTCATTGAGTATGTATATGTTTAATATGCCATCATACTTGAGATTTGCCATTGCATCCAGTGTTTTTGAGATAACTTTACCTTCATTATAGGCTGGTATGAAAACATCTACAGAAGGAAGTTTAGCAGGAATTTGAGGAGGTGTTCTTAAAGTATGTATCCTGTATAGCATGCCTAAAATAAGTAATATAGAATAATAGAGTAAAAATATCCAGAATGCTATTACAATTATAAGAAATAACGTGCTAAGCACTTTGCTTGATACCCCCTGGGTTACCGAATAGTTTTTTATTCTCTTCATAATTGGTTGAAAGTGGGAATGTTGAAAAGTTAAGTTTAGGTATAAGTCCTTTTCCATATCTTGTTCGTGAGAGTTTGTCTATAATACGATTTTTGACAATTTCTGCCCCTTTTTCGTTTGTATTATTTAAAGCAATAGCCATATGTGTTTGAAAATCCCCCATGAGGTCATAACCTATTCTCACGCTGCTTTTGATAATGTTTCCTAAAATTTTCCTGATACTACTTGGTATCTCCATATCAGGTGAGTCAACGGTAATAATGATTCCAAATGCCGTTTCATTCTTTCTTACCATATTTCTGATTAGGTAGAAAAGGTTATCAAAGAATTCAGAGGGTGTTAAAAGCTCTGAGATGGGATCGATTTTGTTTAGTTGTTGTAGCAGTTGCTCATAGTAATGTCGTCTTGCCGATTCGCGGTAGGTAAGTATGAAAAACAGCCACCAAGATACCATTAGCGATGCTCCCAACAACTGCTCTCCAATCACAGATACTTGGTGGAGAAAGGAGGGATATTTAAATGCAATGGCTAAGTTGAAAAAAGCCATTATTGTTAAGGTTATTAGAAGTATTATCATGCTATATAACTCTCCCGCGAATTCTACGGTAATAACACTGAGTATTATTATGACTAAGTAGAGAAATAATCTGGAGGAATGAAAAAAGATAGCATATGTATATGTTGCTACAATGGACATAATAAAAAGAAACAAGAAAAGCATTAACCTTTTTATTTTTACCACCCCTTAATTTCCCTGGTGTATTATTGTATCATAAAGGGTAGAGATAGAAGAGTAGGAGGTAGTATGATGAAAAAATATAACATGGGACCATGGTTTGAATATGCAGGTTATGCGGTGCTTGCATATGCCTTGTTGTGGGGCTTATGGGCGTTTGTAAACCCTGGTGATTTTGATGTTTTTCGTGGTGCGGCAAGGCAAATGGCAGGTGGTGGTAGCATTTTCTTCCGTAACCCTACTATGGCTATGTATCCTCTTGGTTATCTTGTTGTTCTATACATCTTTGGCTTCCTTCTGGTAGGATGGGTGACGGTTTATATGGGTAATATGATTAAAAAGCGGGAGAATCCAGGTAGTTTGGTTGGTATGATGCTGATTGTGTCTTTGGTCTTCTTATGGAAATTTATATCTGTTATTTCACAGACGCCTTTTCTTGCATCTATGGGTATTGTTGCCTTTGGCATAGAAACGATTGTTCTTATTATGTTTTACTTTGCTAAAGAGTAGTGTTGGTATACTCAGTTTGATTTTTATTGCATTGCTTGACGAGTATTGTTTCTAAGTTGTTGATACGTATTAGTTCCTCGTATATTAAGAATCTTCTTGCTATTGTTATACCCCACATGATTATTGACATGAGTATGACTACTAGTGGGTATGTTGGGTTTTGCTCTTTGGTGTGTATTATCTCCAGTGCCATACCATCCATTATCAGAGAGCTCCATTCTAAGATTAGTATAAAGTATTTATATTTGTCCCGAATTCCTACTGATTTTAAGTTATCAATAAGAGTGATTTTTAGGAAGTGAAGGGTCTCTTTGTGGTGGCATGGTGATATAGATTTTTCTATGGTACTCTTTATGATATCTTCATATTTTATGGTGTTATTTGTAGCTGCTATCCAGGCTACTGTCCATAATAAGAATATAATGATTGATATGAGGTAGATTATATGAGGTTTTATTGGGATACCATTTTGAGATATAACTTTTCCAACTATGAGTGCCAATACTACTGAGGCGATTGAAAAGATATCGTAAGATAGATGTTTTAGAAAAACAAGCCTTTCTCCTATTGAATTAACACTGATATTGTGTAAGTTCTTCCTATATTCTTCTTCAATAAAAACTACTGGTGGTGGAGCCATCCTTATTGCTTATAAGTTCAGCAGGTATTGTGTAATAATCATAATTTCCTGTGAGATTACCCCCGTGATATGCCAGAATATAAATGTAATGAGAAATAACCCCATTTTATTTGAAGGTTGTTGAGTGTAAAATTAAACAAATCTGGATATACAATCGACAACGATATATAAAAGGTAGCACCACCGATAAAATATGCTACGTCTCTACCTAGGAAATAATCATAGATTTTTTCTAAAAACTGCATACGTAATCCCTTCTTATATCTTAATTGTTTGCTACAGTATTATACAATACCGTAAGGGGGTGATACTATGGCAAGGGAAGGATATTTATCTGAAGAGAATGTGGCTCATATGCTTTCTGAGCTTGGTCCTTATGTGTATCCCCGAGAACCATATTGGGTTGGTGAAAAGATGGCTATAGTGGTTCTTAATCCTATAAATTTTTTCTTTGATGAGTCCATGAGAGGATATGTACCTTCAACAGATTACCTTAAAGACGTTCTTCCTATGCTAATTTTACGTGCAAAAGAAAAGAATATACCGGTGTTTTTTATCAGGCATGGTGTTAAAAACGGAAAAGAAGGGAATATTGGTAAGTGGTGGGGATATCCTGTTTATGAGGATAGTAAAGATAGTATGCTGTATCCCATGTTTGCTGAACTGCCGGGAATTGAGTTTGTAAAAGAACGTTATAGTGCTTTTTCTTCTCATATGTTTGTCTCTGCCCTGGAAATGGAAAATGTTAAGACTTTAGTTCTTACAGGGGTTTTATTAGATTTGTCGGTAATGACCACGGCACTTGATGCTTTTGAAAGAGACTTTAATGTAGTTGTTCCAATAGATGGTGTGGCAACTCATAACTATGATCTCCATATTGCTTCTATGAAACTACTTACACATGGGTGTGCGTTTACTGCAACTGTAGAAGAAGTGGTATCGGCTCTTTGAGTTTTTACAGATAATTTATAGATTAAATATAGGGGATGATTAATATGGTTATTGAAGTGAACAATGTTTATGCAGGTTATGGTAAAAAAGAAGTGTTGAAAGGGATAAATCTCAGCGTTGAAAGTGGCAAGATTGTAGTTTTGATGGGACCTAATGGTTCGGGTAAGACTACACTTACTAATGTAATACTTGGGTATTTGAAGCCGTGGCGTGGAGAAGTTAGGATCTTTGGAAAGAAACTTTACAAAGATATATTCAGATATATTGGTGTTGTGTTTGAAGAACCTGCTATATATGAAGAGTTGACGGCTATTGATAATGTGAAGATGTTTTCCGATGCATATGGTGGTGATCCCCAAAAAGCCTTAAGTTTGGTAGGATTGCCGGAACATGTGTGGAAAAAGCCAGTTGCAAAGTTCTCTCGTGGTATGAAGAGAAAGGTAGAGCTGGCCAGAGCTATTGTACACGATCCAAAGATGCTTGTTTTAGATGAAGCAACCAATGGTTTAGATCCTGCTTCAAGGTCTGAGATTCACAAAATTCTTTTACAGATGAAAGAAAGGGGTACCACAATCTTTTTTACATCTCACTATCTTGAGGAGGCAGGTAAACTTGCCGATAGGGTTTACTTTCTAAAAGATGGAAAGATCATTACAGGGGAACAGTTGAACATCTCTTTTCGTGATCTGTATTTTCGTATTCTCAGAAAAGATGGTATGGTTGAAAGGGTAGAGGCTACTGCGGAAAATTTTCGAAATATTATTAATGATTTGAAAGTTGGCAATATTCTTTCAGCTACACTTGAAGGTGCTTCTTTGGAAGATGTCTTTGATGTTTTAAGAGGTGAAAAGTGATGTATAGGGCTTTTTTATTTAATGTAAAGCTTCTTGCAAAGAATTACCTTGTTATATTTGTTGTAGTTGTTTCACTTTTGATGGTTGTGGGTGTGCTTGTGCTATCCTCAGGAAGTATGTCTTCTCCTCCAGCAATTGTTCAGGGTAAGGTTGGTGTTTATACAGGTTTTCCTATTCCTATTAGCTTTGGCGGCATTAAGATGTATACATCTACAGATAGAATGGTAAACGATATCAAGAATATGGAACTACCTCTGGGCATTGATATTCCCCATCGTATACTATACACATCTCAGATATACGCTGATATTTCCACAAAGGCTTTGTCTTATATGGCATCGGCTGCAGAAAATATAATGAAAGGGAAAGGATTATATCCCTACAATGACGATGTGTGGTGGGATCCATTTGCTGTTAATGTGGGTAGATATTCTAAGGCTATTATGCTTCTTTTTATATTCCTTATTGATTTTTTGCTAATGTATTTATCTCTTGCCACAAAGGCGAAGTTGTATAAAACAGAGAAGCTGTGGCATCTTCTTGGTATTTCCCAGTGGGAGCTACAGATATCATTTATTGCCGTTGCCTTTCTTTCTGCTACGATTATTTCATTGCCCATTATTTTCTATCAACCACAGATCATTAAGATTGTGCCTGTTGTCATACTCATCACATTGATTAGTACCGGTGTATCGGCATATTTTCTTAGGTATGCCACTAATATGCTTGTTGCATATCTTTCTATGATTCCTACACTGGGTTTCTTATTTGTTTCCTGGACCTACGTTTTGCTTCCCGATAAGTTAGGGCTTGCAAAGTATCTACCATGGACATTTGCTGTATACGATATTCACCGCTATGCAGGTGCAGATGGCATGATTTCTGGTATCAACATATCTTTAATGTGGATTGTCTATGGTGTATGGTCCTTGTTGTCTCTTGTGATGTGGTATAAAGGGGTGATAGAAAATGCGTAGCTATCTTTCGTATCTAAAGGTGCAGGGTAAGTTTTTCTTGCGTTCGGGATTATACCTCATTGTGATATTTCTTTTATTTCTGATTGCCCTGGATCTATATGGACATCAGCTTTTGTATGTTAATAGACTGGATGTGTATGCTCCTTCAGAGTATCACCGTGATATTCCACTTATTCACTGGGTTTCAGATAAGCATAAAGCCGATGCATATATCGATGATAGGGGAGTATTACACATACAAACATATAATCAGCTGAAGAGAAATTTGCTTATATATCTATTTTCAGGAAAAAATGCCAATTGGAAGGTTGTGATTGTTAAAAATCTTCTTAGCATGAATATGATTAATTTTTATGATACGTTGTATGGGATCTTCTACATCGTTGTTGTGGTGTCTTTTACCGTTGGCTACAACTTTTTAATGCATAAGGTGAGAAAAACCGGTAAAATGTGGAAAGTGGCGGGACTTTCTAAGTGGGAAATGGTTTTGTTGGAAATTCTATTTTCCTTTATGCTTTCACTGGTGGCATTAGTGTTTAAGCTTCCACTTTATGTATTCATAACGACATTTTTATTTTTAGTAGGATTTGGCATGATTGTGGGTGCATTTTCCCGCGATGTTGAGTCTTATACAGCCCTTTTGAAGGTGCTTTCTCTTCTCTTTATAGTTCCAATATTCTACTTTTTCTTTGGAGATAAGCTGCCATCGATAGTGTGGTATATCATCCCTACTTTTCACTTGGTAATGGTCATAGCTTCTCCTATTGTGGCCACACCTTTGGGAGTGTTTACACATATATTAATTTCAAATGCGGTTGCCGTCGTAATGATTGTAGCTGCGGCATATTATATGGAGTTATAAAAAGGGAGAGGAAACCCTCTCCCTTTTTCACTATCTTTCAAAAGTAATGGTAATTGCTTTTTCTTTAGCATCCCATCCTACATTGGCGCCGAATATTTCCGATATGAATCTTACAGGCACATATGTTCTTCCATTGTATATGACAGGTATACCCATGTTTTGACCATTGAAGTGGGTAAGGTCAATAGTGGTTTTCTTACCATTTTTGATGATATCTACCTTACTTGAACCAGGATATACCTTTTTGCCATAAGCATCAAATGCCTTGTTTGGTTGATATGGCATATAAAGTATAATCTGCAAATCTTCATTGTTTGCGTCTTTACCTGTAATGGTTATCGTTCTTTCTTTTCCATTCCACTTTACATCGAAGCCGAATCCTTCGGCTATAAATCTCAGTGGCACAACTGTTCTGCCTGGTGGTATTACAAATGGTGGATTGCTGAAGTTATGGGGTTCTCCATTCTTCTCGTATTTGTCCTTTCCAAGCCACATCTTAAATACTATGCGATACTTGAGGGTAATGGTAATGGGCTCTGATAGGTCAGAGCATATACCTTCATCTACGCATATCTTTGCCTGAATGATGTTTTGGCCATGTACAGGATGGTATATGAAAGAGAAAGTTCCTGCTTTTACGTGTAGTGTTCTATATTCTGTGCCATTGGCTATAATGTGCAATACTCCGTCAATATCTGTGTTTCCTGTAATGGTAATAGCTACATTATTTATTTCGTCTGGAGAGGTATAGTATAAAGTTTGTTCAGGGGTGTTGAGTGTTGGTACTGGTATTTCCGATACGTACTTTACAGTTATTGGCTTTGTGAATTCAGAGCAACCTGTATCATTGCATGCCCTTGCCTGTATGGTGTTTTCACCTTCATAGAGAGATACATCTACACTAAATCTCTGGTTGTTTACTGTGACTGTATGTTGTTCTCCACCTACAAATATCTCTACTGTTTTGGCCAGCTTATCGGTTTTGCCACTGATGGTAATATATGGCTTGTAAACTGTGCTTGGAAGCGGGTCAAGTACAGGCACCGATGGAATTTGTTGTTCTTCACTTCCTGTCTGATAAGTAATGGTAATAGGCTCAGACCACTCTGAGCATCCACTGTCGTTGCATGCCTTTGCCTTGATATGATTATCCCCTTCTTGTAAAATTAGGGTTGCCTGAAATGTGCCATTGTTTACAGATGCTGTATAAGTAGAGGTATTATTAACAGATATAACAACATACTTAGACAGCTTATCGGCTTTTCCCTTGATGGAGACTGTAGGTGTGGAAGAGGTAGATGGATAGTCGGTAATGGTGGGTACTGCCGGTATTTCTGGTGCTTGTTTTCCAAATGGTAATAATATGCCTGTGTCAGGATCATCTTTTGAATCAGAGTTGTATCCTGCTACCACATAGCCAAATGTGGTCGGTTTTATGTCGTAAAAGCCTCCTTTTCGTGTAGAGGAATCGTATACGAATGTTTCCTTGATGTTTCCGTTGCTGTCAAGTATGGCTATAAAGCCTTCTGAGCATGCTGTTTTACCACAATTGTGAGTGGTGTATTTACCGGAGAAGTCTCCGTCTGGAGATTGGGTGTATCCTACGACGTAGATGTTGCCATCTATAAAGTTTACACCGAATATCTTGTCTTCTCCAGTTCCACCAATGGATCTTCCCCATACTTTATTACCATTTATATCATACATTGCCACATATCCATCGGGGCATGGGTAATTTCCACAAGAGCCACTGTGGAAGTTTTCAAAACCTGCGCCATAACCACCAATGACAAAATGAGTATCATCTACCGTTGCAATGGAAAATCCTTCGTCCCAGTTTTTCTGATTGGTGTATTTGTGCCAGAGTTCATTGCCATCTCCATCGATTGCCAATATGTATATATCTTTGGTGTTGGTATAAGACATGCCTACGGCAACTAATGTGTTTCCAACTTTGGTGATATCGTAAAGTGCCTCTGCTTTGTCTGCTGTGTATTTTTTCTGCCATATAATGCTTCCATTTTCGTCTATCTTCATGGCATATGCAGTACCGTATTTCTTTTGAGATGTATTCTTGTTTACGTATCCTACAACGATAATGCCGTCTCCGTCTATAATGGCTGAATATCCCACATCGCCATTTTCGGTACCATATGCTTTTTTCCAGATGATATTTCCGTCTTTGTCCACTTTGGCAACGAGTATGTCGCTACATGGATAGTTCCCGCATGTGC
>CAZATH010000059.1:0-8217 GCA_964487995.1 uncultured bacterium | reverse complement strand
GAGATTACCAGTAGGTTCAAGAAGCACAAACTTTGCATCGGCAAATGTGGTTGCACCGACGGAGTAATAACCATTGGAAAGAACAGTACCGTTATCTGCAAAAACAGCTTCATAATAACCAGTTTCAGAGAATTCAAAATCGGCAATTACATAAAGTCCGGAAACAACGGAAGTTGTATCCAATAATGCATATGGGAAAGCATCTTGATCAGCAGGTGTTCCAAGGTGAACTATACCAAGAACACCACTTAATGAATTATTTGCTTCATCTTTAACAGAACCTTGAAGTTGAACATTCTGCTGGAATTTGTAAGAAGATGCCAAACCACTGATAGTAACCTTTTTAGGAGTCCAAATCTTATCAGATGTAAAAGCTATAGAATAAGCAGATGTAGAACCGGTAATAGAAACCTTTAAATATTTCCCGAATTTACCAAAATCACTTCCTCCAACACGAGTGTCAACACCAGTAATTGTAAACTGAGCTGTTGCAGTTGTAGAACCATTAGCAAATGTAACAGTTGCATCAATAGTTTTAGATGTAACATCAGAAAAAACCTTAACAACAACTGGGATATCTGTTGTTGCAGATACAGCAGTATCCACGGTAAAGGTAGCTGTAACAACTACATCTTTACCACGAATAGCATCTGTTGTTGGTAAAGAACTGGGGCTCATTCCATCAATAGTATAGCTTGCTTCTACGCTAACATCTGTTGCAGCATAAGCCTTGGGGGCAAATGGCACAACAACGAAGGATGTAAAGACCATTGCGAGTGCAATGATACTAACAATAAATTTACGCATACCCGCACATACCTCCTTTCATTTTTATATTTTCAAGTAAGTAACGGGTACGTTACCAGTATTCATTATAGGAAAAACACTATCCAAAATAGTGTCAACTTAGCGATACACATATATAAAATGTCAATTTTGGTTGACACTTAGATATAAAAAAGGCTACCCCTAAGGGTAGCCTTTGGAGAATACTATAAACAAGGGGCAAATGGCAATTATGGAGTATATACGATCTCTATACCATCTGGTGGATTCCAATTCACAGTACATCCGAACAACTCTGCTATAAATCTTATAGGCACAAACGTTCTATTTTGATAAACAACAACTGTTCCCCAACCAGCTTTTTTTATATCCACTTTCACCCCGTCAACATAGATGGTACCACCAACCTCATAAATATCACGCTTAACTCCATTTACAGTTATGGTAACTTTCTTGGGTTTACCAAGAGGTATCTCTATATGTTTAGTTGTACCTGCAAGAGTACCATCAACAATTACACGGCGTGTACCGGCATTCCAATCAACATTCAAACCTAAAGCTTCTGCTATAAATCTAAGAGGTACCATAGTTCTACCATATCTCGGATCAATGAATGGTGCTGCATCCATTATATGGGTTTTACCATTGACCTTATAAAACTGGGAATTAATTCTAAGTTGGATGGTAACAGTAGGATTATGGTAGTAAAGAACATAATCCAATTTTGTCAAATTACCTTCTTTATCAGAAATCACAACATTGATAATATTTTTCCCTTCTTTTAGGTTAACAGTGAAATAAACTATCGTATGCTTAATTCCAAGATTATCGGCAACAAGCTCATAATCCACATAAACCTTATCAAGAGCCGTATCGTCTTCTATTTCCAAAGCAACTTTTACCTTAGACGTAGTAACAGTAGCACCTGACGGTGGGGTAATAGATATAATTTGTGGAGGAGTATTATCAACTGGCTTTTTATAAATAACTTTATAAAAGTACGGCTCTGATGTGTTTCCTGCTTTATCAACCGCCTGAATAACAAAGTTGTTTACACCTTCCGTTAAACGTAATATTAACCTTGCAGTTATTGTTCCGGATTCTGTAGTATACATACCATACGTTATATCACCTGTATCAAGGTTCCGTGCTGTAATTTCCTTTAATTCCGTTTGACCTTCGAATACAACAACCATAGCATTAATTTTATCTGTATTAACGATAGTACCAGTCGTAGGAGTAACAGCTATAATCGTTGGAGGTATAGCATCTACCTGTATAGTTACATTTTTCTTAGCATACTTGCCATATTTGAATGTCAAAATACCAGTATTAGGAGCATTGTAAGTAAAATCTGCTTCTCCAGAGGAATTAGTTGTGGTGTTACCAACAATTATACTTCCTTGATATACCTTTATTAAGCGATTGCCAAGAGGATTACCATGAGCATCTGTCAACACAATATGGAATTTATTAGAAACTCCTACATATCCAAACGAAGGAGAAATTTCCAATTTTGGAGGAACAACAGCAAATTTCTTTTGATAAAGAGTAATTCCTTCGTTTTCTATCTTCAATATTGCAAAAGCATTAGTAGAAGTATCTACAATTGAAGCAGTAAAAGAGTAACTTATATGATTGGTATTTGAAGCAGCATTTGAACCACTGGTATTTGTAAATTCTACATTTACTCCACTAATATTGATAGACTCAACAGAAATTGGAAGATTATTAAAAGGATTAAAAACAGTAGCAGTAATAACGTCATTTTCGCCAGCTGTAATCAATCCATCTGTTGGAGACACTGATACAAGAACATTATATGCTTTTATCTGATCTTTAGCACCATGAGAATAATCTGTAGTTAAAGCAAAGATCTCAAACTTCTCCCCCGGATTCATAAGAACATTAAATGTAGTAGTAGGAGACGTAGAAGATACAAATTTTGTATCAAGTACATCCCCGTGCATATCTTTAAGGTATACATATGCATCAACGCCTGTATTGTCTGCTTTTCTTACAGCAACAGTAACAGGTGTTGAAAAACCAGCTATTATTTTCTTAGGAGAAACAATTAATTTGAGATCCATAACAGGATTTACTACAAGAGCCTTATACCCCCTATACATTAGAGTGACTCCGTCAGATTTATAAACAAACACATCTATATCAGCGGCTTTCAAGAACGTTGCAGTGAATACATAATCACCATTGACTATATTATCAACAGAACCATCTTTAATTAGTGTATTAACTACACCACTAGAAGTGTCAAACACACCTGTTCTGTTAGGAACCAACTTCACCACAGCATTGTTTATAGGTGTACCAGAAGAATCAACTACATGGACAATAATATTATCTTTGTGGTTGACAACAAAGTTTCTCTTGTTATAAGATACGGCATAACCATTAACAGAATATGTATACATTTTGGAAACTTTATTACCTTTGCTATCAGTAGCATCTAATCTTATTCTAACAGTCCCATAGGATAAAACTTTTAAGACAATAGATGCACCATTGGTTATAGTTCCAGTATTGGATCCACCTAAGCCATCAACTATAACGGGACCTGAAACTGAAACCTTTATGTTATCTATAGTAGCCGGAGGCGTAATATTAGAAAGAGCTTCAATGGTAACATTATAATCTTCAACGTTGAGTGGATTAGTTAACCCTGAAATTTCAAAAGATATCTTGTCTGGAATTGTTACAGGTATAGATATAGAAGCCTTTCCCCATATTCCAGACGAAGTCTCACTATCAACCGATACAGAAAGATTACCAGCATTTAAGTTTTCAGGCAATACAACTGTAAACTTACCTTCTGGATCTGTAGAAACACCCACATGATCGTATATTACAGTATCATTATTCTTTATAGTATAGTAAACCACACTGCTGGAAACTGGATTTGTACCATTTTTGACAGTAAAAGTAATATTTTGTGTTCTAGGCAAACCAGCATATACTTCCGATACTGACGATACTATAGAAAACGTCTGAGGCTTCAATGTAATGGAAGCATAATCGTGACCATGATAAAGACCACAAACACCTACATAGTAAGTACCAGGGGCATCATAAGTTGTATCCCAAACAGCAGCAAACAAACCATTTGAACTGGTATCTCCCAAACTTTGAATAGGTGTATCTACACTATTATCAGAAGTATTATACAAACACATACTTACTCCAGATACTGGATTATTAGAAGAATCCATCACTTTTCCACTAATAACAACAGCATCTCCTGATCTCACTGGAGAAGTAGGGCCCGTAAGTTGGAAGTTATAACGAGCTTTTATCTTAGCCTTTGCTATGCCTGTAGAAACTTCGTAATCTCCCTCATTATTTAGTGAGGCTACCATTAGCAATATGCCACTTGTCACTGTTGCATTAGCAACAGTAGAACCATCAGGTAGATATTTCAGTTCTGCAGGATAGCCATCGGTAAGGTTACCATTGTAATCATATACCTTTGCCTGTATAACATCAGACCATGGAACCTTCACAGAAGACACATTGAGATCAGTAATTCTATAACCAGCATTAGAAACATACAAAAGCTTTTCCGCTGTCTTAACTGCACCACTATAAGAATCTTTTACCACAACCTTTAATTTTAGATAAGACACGGTACTTGCTCCTGTATCAAGGCTAACATTTACAATCTTAACCGTAGACGAAACCACAGACGAGGGAGAATCAACAGAAAATGTGCTAGAATCAACCACTACATCGTCTCTAATTAGATAAGCTGTACCGGTAAATGTTTGCGAAGATGCAGCATTGCTAATGTAATTTAGCGTCAAAGAAATAGTGGCACTAATTGTTGTCGCTCCTGGATCAGATGTAAAAGTAGGAGCATCAATTGATAAACCTGACAAATAATACGTAGGATTGGCATATGCACTAGGGGAAGCTATAACAAATGAAGTAACAATCATTGCCAATCCAATCAAGATCGAAACAATTTTTCTCATTCACAATCCCTCCTTTGACAAGGATTTTCCTTGTCATTTATATTGTACCTAATTAAAATCCATGTATTATGATATAGTTCCCTAAAATTTTACAGATATGTAAAGTAACATTTACAAAAAAAGGAGGGGAATACATATTCCCCTCCAACAAAGACTAACATTACAAACTATTTACCTATTGAAACTTCCGTATCCTTATCAAATACGATCAGGTAATCGTGACCGGCTAAGAAAGTAAAATCTTCCGTGGGTTCAATGTAATAAGATTTAATAAAAGATCCATTGTTATAAAGCTCATAGATCTTCAGAATAGAAGCGTCTGCCTTAAGGTCTGCAAGTTTAACATCTTTAGAGAAGGATACAGCTATCATACCATTTGTAGTTGCCAGTTTAACACCTTGGTTGAGTATTGGATAATTTTTAGTAGCCACAGTTACCACATAACCAGGATCGTTTCTTCTAATCAAGTACAGTTGATTGGCAATGACCGATTCTTCCTTAGATGCATCAACCAAGACAGGAACAAACTGATTATAAATCTTACCCTTTATTTCTTTAACTACACCACCTGCTATTCTATATACTTCATCAGCACCAAAGTATGCCTTAGGATTAATATTATAGTTACCATCAGCAGCAACAAGAGAATATCCACCACTTGTCAAGAAATCTTTTGTCAAAGCAGATTTTACCATAAAGCCTGTTTGATTAACATTATGGGCACCATCTTCGGGTCTTACGATAATCATCTTTATGTCTTCAGGATTAAGAGCATAGCTAACTTTCTTGCCATCCTTGTTGGTATAAGGCAACTGATTAAGATCAATAGTATATGGTAAAGATGCAATAGGTGCATATAAGAAGAAATAAGAAGAGGATGCATCATCAGGCATTTGGCTAGGTACAATGTAGATGTTGTAGCCTATTACCCCAGTGTTATTATCACTGTTACCACCAGAAAATACTTTTATAATTCCGTTATTGCGAATATCAAATGTAATAGCAGATTCCGGTGGTGTGCGGTCAACTTTGAATGGTATTTCTATAACTTGAGGTTTGTAGTCATACTGTTTGTTAAATGGATTTATCACCTGTCTAGGATAGAAGTACAACTTAGCTGTGTAATCTCCCTCAGGAAGTTTATTAAGCACATCAGAGGACAAGACAGTTATATAGTCCCATGAGTTATTAATGTAATCAGAGTATCCATTATTGCTCCATCCTTTCCTAATAGTACCAGCCCATTCCTGAGATTTATCAATACTAGAAACTATTTTGCCACTGGCGTTGTAAACTTCAATTTTAAAACCGGTTATACCACGCATAGCCGTAACATTCATCACTAGATCATCAATATACTGCTCTCCAGTCTTATCATCTAATTTATAAGCCTGAACAGTAGCAGGAGAACCCATCCACTTTATATTGAAGTGATCAAGAGTAGACACTAGGTCAAGTTCTGTAAAACCACCACATGGAGATGTATACTTGCTACCACCTGTGAAATCATCGGTACCTGCTGGAAGCATATATACAGTTTCATTCAAAACCTTATTGGTTGCAAGATCAAAATCTGTAAAATACCATCTATTATACAAGGCTGTAGAACCTTTGTATGTTGCATACTTAAGGCCATATTTGGTTCCCCAGTAGTCGAGATACCTGTTTTGGCTCCACCATGGCCAGTCAACAGCGGGCATTGCCCCACCTTTCCAGCCATCACCATAGTAGTATGGTCCATGGGGATTGACAACTCCGGCAAATGGGATAGTGCCAAGGATAGATCCATCTTCGCCTACAAGCATAAGGTGTCCTTCAACCCATCCAATGAGATCAACATCGTGTATGGTTACAGTGATATCTTCAGAGGCACCGGCTTCTAAGGAGATGGTGTTCTTATCTACAGTTACAGTAGCATTGAATATACCAAAGCCTGGTGTGGCACCTGAGAAGGCTATGAGTGATACTTTAGCATTTAATGTTTCTGATGTATCGTTGGTTACCTTTACCTTGAAGGATACTGGCAGTTTATCAATAACACCAAGAGAGACAGAAGGCTTACCATTAAATGCTTCGTTGGGGAAACCATCAGATGTTAGCTTAATGCCATAGTATTTGATGGCAGCTGCAATATCAAGTCTACCGGCTCCCTGCTTTCTTGGAGAAAGCTGCCATGGGTTTGCCTTGGAATACATGACATCGGCATGGTTCATAAGAGCTTCTTTAACCTGGGCAGGTGTGGCATCGGGATATGCCTGCTTAAATAGTGCTATGGCACCTGAAACATGGGGTGCTGCCATAGATGTTCCGTTCCAAGATTCATAGGAGTCAGGGGAGGAAATTACCGCAGATGTGATATTCACACCGGGAGCTGATATATCGGGCTTGAGAAGTAAGCTTGGAAGGGCACCCCAAGAGGAGAAAGTACCAAGAGCACCTGTATCCATAGGCACTATAACACCATCACCGGTGAATTTAACCTCTACGTTTTCACCCTTAGAAAGTAGATCATTTAGTATCTTTCCATAAGAGTTCCAAATAAACACAGCTGGTATAGGAGACTTTCCACCAAGAGACATGGCTACAAAGGTATCTCCACCATTTTCGTGGTTCCACACGATTACACCAATGGCACCTTTCTTATAGGCATTCATTACCTTTGTAGAGAAATAACATGCTCCACGCTTAATCAGTGCCACTTTACCCGTGAGATCTACCACGTCGTCGGCATTACATGCTGTGAGATTCTTTGGATCGGCGATGGCAAGGGAAACAGTTCCTGTTAAAACATCTCTGGGATCTTTAGAATCTGGAGAGGTCATATATGGAACCATATCGGTCTTCCCATAGCCTGCATCAATAACTTTGCTAATTTTGAAACCTTCTACGGCGTATGCCGAATTATTGGCAGCTGCTACGGTAATGGCATCAGGTGTGCTACCAGGAGAACCAAGAGTATTGATATTAAGTGGATAGATAGTATCACTTGCCATGGGATAAGAACCATCAAGGAAATTTGATTCGTTACCTGCTGAAATAGAAAAGGTTATACCGGCCTTAATGGCTGCTTCTATGGCTTTCTGTTCGGGATCATTGGGGTTATCAAAGCCATATGTGGCACCAAGAGACATGTTGGCAGCCACAATATTCATCCCCTGCTTTTTTAACTCTATTAATTTTTCGGCGGCACCTATGATAGCAAAATCAGATGCATAAAATGGAGGATTACCGGGAAATACCTTGGCAATATAAAGCTGTGCATCAGGGGCAACTCCCTTAAGGTGAAGTGTAAGAGATCCCTGTTTAAATGTCCCTTCTACACCGGCAACGGTACCTGCTACGTGAGTACCGTGGGGATGGCCACCAGGATCCTGATAACCAGGTCCTACCGTTGGATCATCATCGGGTTGAGGATTACAGTAGTCACTTCCGGCAAAGTCAT
>CAZATH010000058.1:0-8388 GCA_964487995.1 uncultured bacterium | reverse complement strand
TATGCTTTCTGGGCGCTTCCATTATTATGAAGGGTATCCCATGGAAGTAGTGACATTTCCTATAAGGGTTTTTGGGCTGTTGGGAGTTAAACTGCTTGTAGTTACAAACGCTGCTGGGGGAATGAATCCTACCTTCCGCACAGGAGATATTATGCTGATAGAAGATCATATTAGTTTCTTGATGCCCAATCCCCTTATTGGACCTAACATTGAAGAGTGGGGAGTTAGATTTCCTGATATGAATCATGTGTATCCTGAAAAATTTAGAAAGTTGGCTATGGATATAGCAGACAGATTGGGTATTAGACTTGAAAAAGGAGTGTATATAGCTGTAACAGGACCTACTTATGAAACCAAGGCAGAGCTTAAATTACTCCGCAGTTGGGGGGCAGATGCTGTGGGTATGAGTACAGTTCCAGAAGCCATAGTAGCAGCTCATATGAAGATACCAGTTCTTGGTTTTTCTGTAATTACCGATATTGCTATCCCCGGCTTTATTAGTGAGCTTACCCATGAGGAAGTGCTAAAAGTTGCATCAGAGGCTGGTGACAGACTTGTAAAAATTGTGAACGAATTTATCAAGGAGGTTGAACTTTGATGCTTCCCCAGGATTTTATAGCCAAGAAAAAGTATGGAGGCATACACACCCGTCAGGAGTTAGAGTGGTTTATAGGAGGATATGTCAAAGGAGATATTCCAGATTACCAAGTTTCAGCATGGCTTATGGCTGTCTGGTTTAATGGGATGACATATCAGGAAACAGCAGATCTTACGTATGTTATGATGCATTCTGGTGATATCGTTGATTTATCTGATATTGAAGGTATTAAAGTGGATAAACATTCAAGTGGTGGTGTTGGTGATAAAACTACCTTTGTTGTTGGTCCCATTTTGGCATCTTTGGGATATAAAGTGGCTAAAATGAGTGGCAGAGGACTTGGCCATACAGGAGGAACTCTTGATAAATTAGAGTCTATACCGGGATTAAGTGTTTATTTACCCATGGATAGATTTAAGGAAATTGTTAGAAAAGTTGGTATGGCTGTTGTTGGACAAACTGCCAATTTGGTTCCTGCTGATGGAAAGTTATATGCACTGCGTGATGTTACGGCAACGATAGATAGTATACCGCTTATAGCAAGCAGTATTATGAGTAAGAAGCTTGCGGTGGGGACAGATTTAATATCTTTAGATGTCAAGGTTGGCAAGGGAGCATTTATGAAAACATTGGATGAAGCACGGGAGCTTGCCAAAACGATGGTTGAGTTGGGAAAGGCACTTGGAAGGGATACAATTGCACATCTTACCAATATGGATCAACCTTTAGGTGTTGCTGTAGGTAATAGTATTGAAGTTGCTGAGGCAATTGCCACTTTGAAGGGAGAAGGACCTGAAGATTTTACAGCTTTGTGTGTAGGCCTTGCAGCTTCTACTATCTACCATTTAGGTGACGCAGATTCTTATGAAGATGCAGAAAATAAGGTTTGGGAGGTTATACGTACAGGTAAGGCCCTTGAGGTATTTAGAGGCATGATAGAAGCTCAAGGTGGCAATCCTAAGGTAGTAGATGAGCCCTGGAAAGTGATGAAAAAGGCCGATAATGTTTACGAGTTAATTGCTGAGGAAGAAGGTTATATTGGTGAGGTAGATGCCTATAAAGTGGGTATGGCAGTGGTGGATTTAGGTGGAGGGCGAGTCAAAAAATCTGATCCTATTGACCACAGTGTTGGAATAGAGGTTATTGGTAAGATAGGTGATAAGGTTTCTAAGGGAGATGTGTTAATGAGAATTTTTTATAGTAGTGAAGATAAGCTAGAGGCAGCACTCAAGAGATTAGAAGGAGTTTATGTTGTTGTTGATAAGCCAATAGATAAGCCTCCTGTCATATACGAGCATATAGAATGATTGTATTACTCGGAAAGTATACTCCTATCCAAGAGGGATTAAAGGCCCTTGCCCAGTGTAGGGTAGGGGCTTTTTTAGATATAGATGGTTTGGCTATTTATAGGGATTTAATTAGGCAGCGTCTTATAGGAATTGAATTTTCTGGTATTTTTCCATATTCTTTGAATTATCAGACAATACAGATATATAAAGGTATAGGCTTTCGATTGGTGAATGTGCCTCCTATTTTACCTATGCATATCAGAATACCCGAGATTATTGAAGAAATTGTAGATATTCTAAAACGGCACTCTTTTCATGGGTATGTTTATCTCGTGGGAGGATATGTGAGAGATAGTCTTATTAGGCAACATACTGAGGATTTAGATTTGTCTGTGTATGGAGATTTTGTTCAGTTTACTCAAATTGTTAAGTCTTATTTTCCTGTTGTCTCGCTTCCTTTGGGAGTAAAGATTCAAATTTCGAATTATAATCTTGATATTACTTACAGTCGTTATGACTTTTATACAAAACCTGGAAAAATGCCTGTTGTGATACCGGCTAATATATCTGAAGATTTAGAACGTAGGGATTTTACGATTGGAGCAATGGCATATATGGTTTATCCATATCAAGGATTCATAGACCCATTTGATGGGCTAGGAGATTTGAGAAGTTCTATTTTGCGTTATATTCGTCTATATGCACCATACGAAGATCCATCTAGAGTTTTGCGTGGTATTAGATATGCCGAAAAACTTTCATTGAAATGGGAATCTGCTAGTTATTTTCATTCTAAAGAAGCGTTGAAAAACAAAACTAATATGATTATATCCCGCCGGTATTTTCGGGAGTTGGCAACCTTAATTAAAACAGTTGGTATAGATAAGTTTTGGATTTTAGAGAAAGAATGGAACATTTTGAAATACTTGACTTTTCCGTATCATGATATAATCTTAAGGTATATTAACTATATCTCTTCGTATGAGGATTTGAAATTACTGATAATGCTGGCTTATAAGAAATCGGGTATTACAGCAGGATATAGTGTTTTGGGTATGAATAAGGCTGAAATTACATTATTTAAAAGATGTAGTGAGACTGATAATTTTATGGAATGTGTAAAGGAGGGAGGAATATGAGTATTGCCAGTATAGGAACTTATGCCTTAATAATAACATTTCTAATAATGTCTCTTTCTTTTCATGAATTTGCACATGCGTATGTGGCATATTTACGGGGTGATATTACACCAAAGGCTGCCGGTAGATTAACACTGAATCCTATTAATCATGTTGATCCTATGGGGCTGATTGTACTTATAATTACCCATCGTATTGGATGGATGAAGCCTGTTCCTATTAACATGTATAACCTTAATGAGCCTCGGAGATTGAGTATCATCCTTGTAGCACTGGCTGGACCAATGGCCAATATTATTTTATCGTTTGTGTTTTTTCTGTTTACCAAATTGATACCATCAGGTTCTTACCTGTGGAATGTGTTTTTACAGGTTTCGATGATTAACCTATTTCTTGCCGCATTTAATCTTTTTTTTCTTCCTCCTTTGGATGGGTATAGGATATTTGCATCTCTTGCTTTTGAAAATCCCGAGGATCTTTTTTCTAATCATATGATAGAGATGTATGGTTCGATGTTTTTAATGTTTGTAATATTTCTATTTCCTGGAATTCTTAATAAGTGGGTAGATCTAATAACCACACCTATTTGGAATTTTATGATAAAACTCTTTTACTGAAACTCAGGGAGGTGTTATTATGGAGCTTAATTTTAAAATTGGAAATGATGCTTTGTTTAAAGGGAAAAAGATTGTTGGGGTGATGAGTGGCAAAGGTGGAGTGGGGAAATCCACTGTTTCTGCCTTGTTTGCTATGTATCTCCAGAAATACAAAGATATTCCTACAGGTATGGTGGATGTAGACTTTACGGGTTCTTCTCAGGGCAAAATATTTGGTGTTTATCCACCTATTGAGGTTACCGATGGCAATAAGTTGGTGCCAAAACTTTCTGAGATAGGTGTTAAGGTGATGTCACTTTCTCTTCTTCTTGACGATCCTGAGAAGCCTGTGATATGGAGGGCTCCTATTATGAATAAGGCTCTTACCCAGTTTTTTGAAGACACTATATGGGATGATGTAGATTGGCTGATTGTAGATCTTCCTCCAGGCACCTCTGATATTCCATTGTCCCTGATGCAAAAAATACCTGTAACGGGATTTTTCCTTGTTACCTCTACTCAGGAGCTTGTCAAAACTATAGTTGCCAAAACCATGAATATGGCTAAGATGTTGAGCAAAGATGTTTTGGGAGTTATAGAAAATTATGGCTACTATAAATGTCCCAATGGGGATATTGTTTATCCTTTTGGAAAAGGTAAGACAGAAGAGGTATGCTTGGAATGGAATATACCATTTATGGGAAGACTTCCTATAGATCCTAGGTTTTCTGAGTATGCTGATCGTGGTATCTTATATAAGGTACTTGATGAGCTATCTGAGATTCGTGAAGTTTTTGAAAATATGTATAAAGCTGTAAAGAAGGAGGGGGAATAGCAGTATGGGAAAAATAGCATGGTCTACTGCACATCAAGAGTTTATTATTTCTGATCATTACTATTTCTGGAAACTGGAGAAATTTATAAAAGAAAATCTTAATAAAGAAGTAGAAGAAGTAGACAATCTTAAAGAGGTATTGAGTGGTGAGTATGATACGTTGATATTTAATTATCCCGAAATACCTTTTGATGAAGATGATATAAAGATCGTAGAGGAGTTTTTGAAACGTGGTGGTAAGGTTGGTATCTTTGGGTATTACAAGAATGAGGATAGAATAGCAGATACTATCAATACGTTAATTGAGCATTTTGGTATGAAACATAATGGTGATATCGTAATAGATGAAGTTAACAACGATGAGGGGGATAATTTAATGATAAGAGCTGATTTTATAGATGGTGGCGAAGTTGTTCTAGCTTGTACATCTACTGTTGAAGGTGGAAAACCCATAGTTGTTGGAAAAGCCACTAGTAAATCCAATCAGAATAAGGATCTAGTTTTCTTTGCTGAAAAAGATGTAAACGGAGGAAAACTTATAGTAGGTGGAACATGTGTATTTTGGGATAATTACTCTATTGACAGAAGTGATAATAGAAAACTAATTGAGTATATATTGAAATAAATGTAAGGTGATTGAGGCAATTGAAAAAGGGGAGATGTAAGTTCTTCTCCCCTTTTTTATATTCTTCGCCGGTAAAGTCCTTTAGCTATACCAATAATGGTAATATATTCGTCGATTAGAATAGGTGGATAATCTGCTTCAATGCTTTCAGAAACAAGATATGGCAGATTATTAATGATCTTATATCTCTTGATGAGATAAGTGTCATCTTTAGAATTGTATGCAATAACTATGTCTCCAGGAGTAGGAGTCCCGTGAATTTCTTGAGCAAACACAAAATCTCCCGGTTTTATACCGGCTCTTGTCATAGAATTGCCCCTGACAAATAGGGCAAAATCCGGGCTTTCTTCTTTAATAACGGATATTACATCTAAGGGACTGCGAATTTCCTCTTTTATTCCAGTGCCGGCTGAAACGCTTCCCTCAAGTATAATAGGAGGTTTTTTTATCTCCATATAGCGATGTTTGCCTGGGTCCCTTTCTATATATCCTTTTTCTTCCAATGTTTGTATATAACGTTGAACAGTGCCTATAGAGCTAGCTCCCAAAAAAGATAGAATTTCTCGGTATGTAGGAGCAACGCCATTTTTAAGAATGTAATCTTGTATGAATTTCAACACTTCGCGCTGTTTTGGAGTAAGTCCCCTTGTTTTTCTTCTTGGCATTATTTATTCCCTCCTATATTATTGTTCACTATAACATTATACAACGACAATTATATACTTTCATCTGTTTCCAATTACATGATAACCTGTTGTATAGGGGAGGGATATATATGCATTTAACAGTTATTACAGGTCCCATGTTTGCAGGAAAGACTACAGAACTCATTAGGCGTCTTAAGAGACATAGATTAGCGGGTATGGATACGTTACTCTTTAAACCAACTGTTGATAACAGATACGATGAAACCCATGCAGTAACCCACGATGGTATTAAAATGAAGAGCATTGTTGCCAGAAGTAGCAAAGAGATATTGGAAATAACAGAAAGGTTCTCAGACGTTAAGGTTATAGGTATTGAAGAAGCTCAATTTTTTGATAATGGGATCGTAGAGGTTGTTAGAACACTGCTTACACGAGATTACACCATTTATATTGCTGGCTTGGATATGGATTTCATGGGAAGACCCTTCGGCCCTATGCCAGAGCTTCTGGCTATTGCCGATGATGTTTACAAACTAAAGGCTGTTTGTGCTGTATGTGGGGCTGATGCCACACATACTTTTAAGAAAAAAAGAGATTCTCTTGTAATAGAGGTTGGTGGGGCAGATATATACGAACCACGTTGTAGGAAATGCTGGTATGAGGGTAGAAAAAAGCAGGAAGGACAAGGATCCTTGGGGGAAGCTTGACAGAGAATGCCTTTTATTGTATACTTAATTTTGCATGAGCGTTAGGTCGGGGCGTAGCGCAGTATGGTAGCGCGCGTGCCTTGGGAGCACGAGGTCGGCGGTTCGAGCCCGCCCGCCCCGACCAGTGGTGGTGGGCCCGTAGCTCAGCAGGATAGAGCATGGGACTTCTAATCCCAGGGTCGGGGGTTCGAATCCCTCCGGGCTCACCACGTGGTGGTGAGCGTAGCTCAGTTGGTAGAGCGCCGGACTGTGGATCCGGTGGTCGGGGGTTCAAGTCCCCTCGCTCACCCCAGTTTTCTTTTTGGTGGGCCCGTAGCTCAGCAGGTTAGAGCGGCAGCCTCCTAAGCTGCAGGTCGGGGGTTCGAATCCCTCCGGGCTCACCAATACCCCTTGACAAAATTAGACAAGGGGCTTATAATTAAAATCGTCTGGTGAGCCGTTAGCTCAGTCGGTAGAGCACCGGCCTTTTAAGCCGGGTGTCGCAGGTTCGAGCCCTGCACGGCTCACCAACTTGTGGGCCGTTAGCTCAACCGGCAGAGCATCGGACTCTTAATCCGAGGGTTGCAGGTTCGAGTCCTGCACGGCCCACCATTTTTATTTAAATGAGGTGCGGGCGTGGCGGAATTGGAAGACGCGCTGGACTTAGAATCCAGTGGGCTAACCCCCGTGTGGGTTCGAATCCCACCGCCCGCACCAATTTTGTTTTTGAGTTATAATGCTATAAGGTATAATTGATTATGCTAACTTGCACAGATAGATTAAAGTTAAGGAGGAGGAATAGAAGATGGATAAAACAATAGAAAAAGTGTCTGGTACAAATCTCAAAGTTGAGGTATCTTATCCAACTTCAGAGTGGGACAAAAAAATGGAAGGTATGTATAAAAAAATTGGTAGGAATGTTCAGCTTAAAGGATTTAGGAAGGGAAAAGCACCTTTAAATGTGCTGAAGATGTATATTCCATCTGAATATGTAGAGGAAGAAGTTCGTAAAGAAGAACTTGATAATATCGTTAAAGGTCTTATGGAGGAAGGATACAAAATAGTGGGTGTTCTCTCTGCCGATTGGAGAGAAGAAGATGAAGGCAAGAAGGTTGTGTTGGTAGTAGAGACATATCCTGAGGTTTCATTTGATGAGGTGAACTGGTCAGAGATAGATATTGAGCCTTTAAATGAAGCCACAAAAGTTTCCGAGCAAGAAGTTTCTGATGCCCTTAGGGAAAGCTTGGAACCATATTTTGCGATAGAGAAATCTGCAGATAAGGATACTTTAGAAGAAGGAGATATAGCTCTTGTTGAGTGGAGAATGATTGTAGGAGGTAAGGAAACACCATATAGAGAAACCACGTTCGTTGTTGGCGAAGGTGATTTTATTGAAGAGGTTGAGCCACATCTTGTTGGTATGAAGCGTGACGAAAAGAGATATATCTTGGTAAATAGTGAAACAGGAGATAGCAAATTGGTTTCATCACCAGATGAGGCTGAGGGAGAAGATGTTTATGTTGTTGAAGTTGTTTTAAAGGATATAAGAACCAAAGCACTTGAACTCAATGATGAAGTTGCTAAGAAGGTCGGTTATGAAAATCTTGAGGAACTGAAAAAGGCTATCAGTGATAGTATTCGTCGCCAGAAATGGGAACAGTGGCGTGACGAAGTGTTAAGTAAGATAGCTGAAATTGTGAAACTTGAAGTGCCTCAGACGATGATTATTGATGAGGTTAATGCACGTTATAAAGGATTGAGGAAAGAAGCATCTAAGGCCGGAATGGAGTGGGATGAATACATTGCAAGGTTGGGATTTGAAAATGAGGATCAGCTAATAGATAAGCTTAAAGAAATAGCCCAGGAGACGTTAAAGTTATATTTGATTCTGTTATCTTTAGCCAAGTATTTTGGTATAGATACCAATGATAGTGATATGGAAAATAAAGTTCTAGATAAATTGGCTGAGCTTG
>CAZATH010000057.1:0-8505 GCA_964487995.1 uncultured bacterium | reverse complement strand
ACTACCCCACTCCCCTGGAAGTGTGCCACTATCAATTAGAGTGACTTTATCGGTGCCAATCTTCTTACCTAGTTTATCTTTAAAGACCGATGTACCCTTTCTGATACCATCTGCCTCAAGACCATGACCTGTTGCCTCGTGGAATATCACACCACCAAAGCCCGGTGCCAATATTACCGGCATATTACCAGAAGGTGCATCAACAGCACCAAGATTGGTAACTGCAACCTTTGCCGATTTCTGACCAACCTTATAGGGATCCACAGCATGTTCAAACAACTCTATACCAACAGCCTTACCGGGAGCAGAAAAACCCCGTTCTAGGTAAGAACCAAGCTTGGCAACAGATGATACTGCAAGCCTTGTAAGTACCCTAAACTCCTCGGTAAAATTGCCAAGGGAATTGGCAACCCATATACGGCGTTGACTTTGCACCAAAGATACGCTTACCTGAACAATACGCTCGGAAAATTCCCATGCACCTGCATTTGCCTTCATTACAATGTTTTCGGCAACTTCCCTCGTGGTATCAGGAAGCACCAATTTTCTTGTGGGCCACTCAAATGGTGGTTTGATAGGTTTTAAAGCTACTTCTACATCAGAAGCAGATTTTCCTACCATAGATGCAACAAACCTTGCCGCATCGAGAAGCCCCTTTTCTGTGATATCCTCGGTAGAAGCATAATAGACCACTCCATCTTTAATAACCCTTACACCGGCACCAATAACATTACCTACAGTAGGCGTCTCAATCTTCTTGTTTTCCATGGAGATACTGTAGCGTGTGCTGTTTTCTACAAACACATCGGCAAAATCTCCACCATGCGACAGTGCCTCCCTTAGCACTTTTGCAAGCATGTGTCTGTCCATACATCTCACTCCCTTCCCATTTTTCTAAGTAGCATTTCTTCAGAATACATCCCCCTCATTACCCCTACCAAACTCTCACAATCTTCAAGGGACATAACATCTAAAAACTGGTCTATAGCCCTAAGCAGTGGAACCACATATACAAAGCTATCCACCCTAGAAATATCGGGAGATAGCCTTTCAAACACCCTTTCACTAAGAACACGGTAGGCATCTTGTATATCTTCACACATCAAACAGGAAATTTTTCTCTCTATATTCTTTAGTAGTTTAAAAGCCTCTACAATCTCCGCCTTCATATCTAAAACAGCGCTCAAATAACGCTCCAAATCTCTTATTAAAATGGGAATTTCATCCCATCTTTTCCCCGAAAATATCTCTCCTCGAGATACCTTCTCGGCATATTCCACAAGCTCAGAAGGTGCTCCTACCTTCCAAAAAAGCGATGCAACCTCCCTCGCCATCTTTCTAACCTCATTCATACTTTCCAAAACAGAATAAGCACTACTGTATAACATTTTCAAAGAGTTGATATCCACCTCTTTATCGCCAATAGCCACTGCACCTGCCACAATCTTTGAGATATAAGCCTTAACTTCATTCATCCACGGTCCAAAATAGGGGTACCTTGAAAGCATCTTGCCAAGGGTAGTTGCCATATATACAAGGGAGGTTAGATCTGTTATCATCTTTCCTATACTTTCCACTTCCTGTAGTAGCTCATCTGGCATCTTAAATACCCTTGGCTCCAAAAGAAGCCTTAGCCGTGATGCAAAAGAACGTAGTTTTCCCGCAATGGACATTGCCGAAAAGACCCCAAGAGGAGATTCTTCACTACGAGAACCCTCAGGTGCCGGAAGTGTTGGCATGCCTACCCTCTCAGCCCCTTCAAGGCTAACAATTAAACTGTAAGCTCTAAAATATGCCTCCAGCAAGATATTAACCTCTTTACTAAGGTTTTTCCAATGCCCACCTGCTAAAAATTCACCAAGCCTATACATAAAACTGTGCCTAATATCTTCTGGCAACACTTCTATGGTAGGTTCAACTTTTTGAAAGATACGGAGATACAGATATGCCCTTTTTATCATAGGCTCGTGATCTTTAATAAGTTCTGGCCTACCTATCTGAAGTGCCTTATAGTATGTAGAAAGAGCACCTTTAAGGTCATATATTAGCCGAAACATGGAAGGGCAAACAGCATATTTATCCAGGGCACTAACGAGATTTGCCAGTGATTTTGCAGATATAGAAAAAGGCTTCTGGCTAACCTGTGCTTTTTTCTCCGAAATACGGGATATCAGCACAAGATACGCCTCGTTAACCAGCGCCATTTTATCGGCAGAATCATGCCCCTTTACATCGGGATGATATATTTTCACAAACTGCCGATATACCCTTTTAAGCTCTTTTTCATCGGGCAACTGCGTAAGCCCGAGTACCTCTAAAGCCTCTTCTATCTTCATCATATCACCATATCTATTATATAAAGACTTTGAGAAATATTAGTATACTCAGGGTAATAACAATTATTTAAGCAATACCATAAACAAACCTAATCAACTGTTCTTTTCTATGGAATCAAAGCACATATTATCCCTTATCTGTAGCTTGAAGATATATAGAAATCACCTTATCGGCATCCTTGTAGCTCTTAGGGTTTTCTCTAAATATATAACCCTCAATATCACCTTCACAGACAGGGTCTACCCCCAAAGCTTTTCTCATCTTGCCCAGATACCTTGTGTAAACATACTTTTTAAAGGGATGGCCAAACTTCCCCGCCATACACACTACGGTCAAGCATACATCTTTGGTGGCAAGCACATCTGCATAACGTTTAATCCAGCCAATAACACTATCTAAAGGTTTTTCATAATAAACAGGACTTAAAATAAATACACTATCGTATGCCGACAAATCATCACACGAAAAAACACGACATACATCCACAACCCAACCCTGCTGTCTTAGTATATTTCCCATATATGTGGCTATCTTCTCAGTGCTTCCTCTTCTTGTATCGTAAACAATGGCCAGTTTCTTTCCCATATCCCCACTTCCCTTTCTCATCGCAACTTTGATGTATCATATCATAACCCACCCTTATTAATAAACTTTTATAATATATGATAGGGATATATAATTAAGTTAGGAGAATATAAGAAAAATCAGGGAGGGGGATACCATGAAATTATTTAGAAAAACTCTGCTTGCAGCAGGTATTATTATCATCTTACTGATAGCAATATCACTTACATCCTGTGGTAGGGGTTATATCACTGGATATGTGTTATCTGAGAAAGATGGAAAAATTATACTTACATCAGACAAACTACAAAAGAGTGTTGCATCAGGAAAACTCATATATGCAGAGGGAGATACCCAAGATAAAGATAATATATATCTTCTATCTATAGATAAAGGATTGCAACTAACCAATATTTCACTTCCATCGGGTAAAACAAATACCATACAGATAGACAATGAAAATGTAGAGGATACGTTGGTGCTCAGGTATCCAACCGATGGTGGCACCTGGATTGTGCTCCCTTCCCGCTCTATGGCTCTACTGATATCAAAAGATGGAAAACTACTATTTAACACCAAACAGTTTCTACCTGACCACGAGGTTCCCTTCTGCGATTGTGGTGGTGTAGATCCAATAAAAACCACAGGTAAATACGATTGGGTAGAGCTAATGGGAAAAGATGATGTGATGTTTATAGCCGTGGATATGGCAGGAAAAGTCAAATACCAATTACGTGTAGACAAGCCAGAAGGTGTAGATATTAGATGGGCTCTTTTAGGTAAAAACATACTTGTAGCTATGGGTTCAGGAAATGGCAATGTATGGCAATACTATATCTACTCACCAGATGGAAAACTCATATGGAGCACCGATAACATTAAAGACTACATCGGTGGTCTGTGGATGCCGGCAGGTGCTGGGTCTCCAGAATATGCTATATACGGTGATAATATGGCAACGTTGTATGAAGACAACGGGGAGAATATACACCTACTCATTGTAAACAGCAAGGGAAAAACAATATTTGATAAAAAAGTACCTATAGAAGGTGGCAGAAAATCCCTCTCTATGCTCCAGTGGATAGACGAAAATAGAATCACAATGACCGATGGGCAGATCTCCGTATTCATTGTCAACATAGCCAAAGATAGCATCAAAAAGGTATATGCTCTCTCACCAGGGAATATTGCCATTATGAAAAATCTCATGGTAGTAGATGGCTACTTTAAACAAAAACATCATTTCTTAATCATCAACACACAAACAGGCACAGTCAGTGATCTCAGTTATCTCATAAAGAAGGAAGCAGGCGAAGATAGTTATATCTATAGGATGGTGCCATTAAGTCAGAATTTCACACTTCTATGGGTAAAAAATAACGATGAATTTGACACATTGTATACACTAAAAGACGATGGTAAGCTATTTCTACTCTCGGTAGAGGGGGACACTATATACAACTTCCGAGCAATACCCCGTGACAACTACAGATATGCCGATGTCTACATGGTAACAACCTATGGCACCAAAAATCCCAACACGTTTTTCTTATACCATATAGACGATAAAGGGCTACCCCACCCTGTAGCGAAAAATATACCAAGTAGCATAGAGCTTAGCACATATCCAACAATCGTATGGCACTACACCACAGACAATGAAGAAGTATACGAAAGCATTAACCACCAAATCGTCGTGAAGAAAAATGCCATTGTTGTGAAAAAAGGACAAAATCTACCGGCAATCGTGCCATATATCTCAGGTAGAGGTGATCAAGGATTAATATTTGTCATTACACCAAGGGGAGTTTCTAAGTATGACTTAACTTCAAACCCTGCTCCTTATATTCCTTACATTCAGCAAAACACCAATATCACAGAGTTATTTATCAACTACACCGACACACAAGATAAACTAAACGGCAACATTGCCACCAATAAAGCCATATTCTTCTTTATTGGAAAGGAGTAAAACCTATGAGGTTGCGCTATGTAGTGTTGGTAGCCGTAGCACTAACCCTTTTACTAACTTCTTGCATTCCAGCAAGTGGTGTATTTATATTTCAAACCCAAGGAGAGTATGTTGTATACACAAACGGCACAACAACCCATACACTGGCACATGGCAATTTAATATACGGTGAAACACATGGTAGCACAACAACACTTATCGTATCGTCTATATCAGGCACACTGAAGAGTATTAATGTAAACCCCATTTCTGGAAGAAAAACAGAAACCCCTATATTTCAAGCAATAAATATGGTGACGACATCCCCCTACATTGAAAACTCACCTTGTGGCACATGGATTATTATCACCTTGAAAAACAGACATGTAGCACTACTTTTAAAAGATGGAAAAATCGTATTCAACTCAGAAGCATATATGCCAGAAAGCAATATACCAATACCCGATAGTGCTGTATACAAACCCATAAGCGTGGCACCAGATGGCAGCTGCTGGCTAATGCTAAAAAATGAAGACTACTACCTTTTACACATAGGGAAAAAACATGATATTGAAAATACCCTCACCATTGCCGGTGGAAATAAAAGGTATGTAGTATTTCAAACTCTGTTAGACAATATTCTTATCATCTATCAAACAAACGATGGAGAATACGGGTATAAACTGGTAAAACCCGATGGTAGAGTGGTTATTGATACAAGTGATATTGCCAACCTAAAAAAACTAATACCCCTCTACAAGACATATAAAGACAGCTTGGCATTTGTATACCAAGATTTTCAAAACAAACTCCACGTAGTGGTCGTCAAAGGTGATGGCACCATTACGGTAAACCGCACATTCCCGCTGGGCACTACAGATATAAACAATCATACAGCTATTCTTCAGTGGACAGACGACGGACACCTTTACTTCTATCATGAAGGTAATTTATGCAATGTAAACATAGGCATATGTCAAGCCATAGATGATACGGTATATACCCTTCTAAGTTCTAAAAACAATATAGTAGCCATAGGGTATAAAGGGATATACATTACCTCTGAAGACATGAATATAAAAAAGATAAAACTCACAGTATCAAGTTATACCCCACTTAAAGGAGAAATCATACTCATAACAGCATCCAATCACAAGGCATACCGCATATTGGGATACGATATACAACCTCTCAACATCACAGGTACCCTCCTATCCGATGGAATATATACAGCACCTAACGGTAGGGATACCCTCATACTCTCCCGTTCTAGTAAAAACTATCTTCTGTATCTATTCGATGGCACCACTGCCAAACTCATTGAGAAAAGCACATCTTCTATTAATATCTCTACATATCCCTATATTGCATGGGCAAAAAAGGAAGGAAACAGCGTTATATACACAAGCACCAATACCGAAATTGTTAAAGAAAATGATACGTATCATGTGGACGTTAAAGGCATATCTCCCAACTTCATATTTGTATTTAACGACCAAAAAGCCGGACCATACAACATCATATTACTTATAGAAAACGATAAAGTGGTGTATACCCTTCCCATAAAACGATACGACAGAGTTTATCCACTCCAGAAAGGTAGTGTATACGAAAGCGTGTTTGTATATACCCAAGGTGGTGGAATACTTTTAAGTGTTAAGAAAAAGTAGGCGGGCTTTCGGAAAGCCCGCCTTATAATTTACCCTCTCCGTTATTTTAAGCGATTTATTTTCCCATTCCAACAATATAAGGGAATAACATCATTCTATCCTTTACTATGGCTTATCACCTACAAATATAGGAGACAGTATGTACCACAGGGGGGCACATCCACTTTCCCTGTCTACCATCTTAACATGCCTAATATACTCTTCCATTCCCTCGGCATTTAATCTCATATCGGGAACATCCGAAACTGCCTTCCTGCCGACAATGGGATATGAAACCTTGTATTTTTCTAACTCATCAAAGGGTATAAATCGGTATACACTCTTTGGGGCATAACCTTCTCTCCACGGCAGAGAATTCTTATCCCTTCTTGCCATCTCATCTTTTGACACCTCGTAAGCACGACTCCATATGCTAACCAATAATCCCTTTCCCAGTGCCATAACATCAATACCACTACCCTCAATTGCCTTGTAAGACCATCTTGGGACATCAAATGTAGTAGAAAAGAGCTTATACTCTCTACTACCATCTTTAAAAATGGCAAGCACCCTTTCAGAGTCCAAAGCCTCTGTAGCACTGCCTATATGATAAACCTCTTTTACCACGCCATCACATACCTTAACCACATTGTGAAAGGGAACAGGCATAAACACACACTCACCATTAACTCCCAATGTTCCCCCCATATACCTATCAATAAGTGGCAATGTATCGTAAGGAGTTTTCATCTTTTCCATATGCCTTTGGCAACTTCCCCATTGGTAATTTACCTTGAGAGAGATATCTGTTTCATTAAATGGCACTTCATACATGTCCTTTAGAGAAAAATCTTTTAGGTCAGAAACCAAGACACCATCACCTTTCCACAGCGGATGAAAGAAGAGCCCCATGCTTCTAATCTCATCTAATCCATCATAACCTCCGAACAGATCTCCATAACTTTGATATATCCCCAGATACAAAGTATCACCTACAATTTGGCTATCTACCACTCTACCCCGAAGCGCCTCTCCCAATACCCTAAATCCCTTAATCTTTCCATCACCTGAAACCCTCATTACATATGGAATATACAGATAATTTGCATCTTCACCAGACATAAACAAACCATATTCTTGCTTCTCGTAAATCACACCAGAAACCACTACATCACCTTGATAAGGCAATACTGAAAACGGTATCAAAACCGAACTAAAAACCCTTCTCTTTGCCCGATAATCAAATATCCTAAGCAAGTCAGCACGCCACCGAGCGGAAGCAAACATATAAAAGAAATCTTTACTGACAAACCATTTTAATGTGCCCTTTCTATCAAATTTTCCTATACCAATAGGGGAGAAAAACATCACACCATCATCAACACCGACAGGATATCCACCCAAGGCAAACAACCTACTGGTAAACACCTTTAAACATGTATCATAGGACATATTTTCTTTCTCATCGGTAGCCATATTGATATACCCATAAACACCATATATATCAAAATATTTTAACACAGGGTAAAATTTATTTGTAGAAATATTAAACACACATATATCAAATGGCTGGGGCATAAGCAAAGTATCCTCTGTTATCGTAGGGGTAAACATTTGTCCATCAGAGATTACTTTAAGCCCCGTATAACTATAATCATGAAGTTTATCATCCAGTGAAACAAAGATTACATTCTTTGAAACAACAGCCGGTGGAGCCATTGGTATACCAACTCCATGGTATATAAGTGTGGGACCATCTTTACCTACAGACCACAGCTGAAATTCACCATCATTCACGGGAAGCAAAAGCCAAAAAGCCTCTGTTTTTTTGTCGTATACTGTAAACATGTGCCTATAATCGTTCTTGATATCCTTAACGTCAAAATGCCATTTGGTCTTTCCCTTTTCCCAAACTACATCAAATCCATTACCACTTGGGAGCAAAATATACCTCTCACCATCTACCATACCAACCACAGGCTTGGCATGAATAACACTTCTTTT
>CAZATH010000056.1:0-8884 GCA_964487995.1 uncultured bacterium | reverse complement strand
ATATATACAATATCTGCTCTTGAAGAAGTTGGTATACTTGTTAGCCAGACGGCAATAAGGGTTTTTGTTTTGGGTAACATAAGAAAATGTTCTTCAGTGGTAATAGTATCTTTTAATTTGGCAATATTTCCCAGTTGAATATTTCTCTTCTTAAGCTCATCTGGTGGCGGAGAGTATATGTTATTGGGATATATAACATCAATAGATTTGATAATATCTATGTCTGAAGTGATTTTAGTAATTGATGACTTGAGTATCATCTTCAAATTTAAATCTCCATTCAGAGGTTTTCCTAAAGCAAGAATATTACCAGTATCTGTACCTACAAAGATGAATTTGTAGAAGGTTTTAGTATCAGATAATCCTGGGATAAAAGCTCTGGGAGATGCTATGTTGCCCTTTTTGATGGTGTTTATAACATTATCAAAGAAGGGATAGTCTGCAAATGACACATTAAAAAATGCAGGGTTATTACTTGCTACCACATTACCAGAAGGTGTCAGTACAATCTGTGTTATGCCTCGGCATGTATATGGCTCCTGTAGTTGTTGTTCTGAATTTATGTTAGCTAAACAGTTAAGTAATTCTTCTTCTGTGCTTTTTTCTTCTTTCAGTGTTAGTTTATCGAAGGTACTAAGTATGGTTTCTAGATTTTTGGTGGTGAGATATTCCATTATATGAGTATCATGATAAATAACAGCTCTTGAGAATATCAAGAAGCTTCCATATATTGCTATGGCTACTAAAATAGTATAGAGGATCAACTTTTTATATAAAGCACCAAATAGCGTAATTTTTTTATTGTTTTTATACATGGCATGTATATTATATAACGCAAAGTAGTAATATTAAAATTGGAAATTATGTTAAGGGGGTGGTATTGTGCATCCATATGTTTCTCTTGCCAAGGAGGCAGTGGAAAAGTGGGTTAAGGATGGGCTGAAGATATCTGTGCCCAAACCTCTGCCTGAGATTTTTAAGAGAAGGGCAGGATGCTTTGTTACACTCTATAAGAATGGAGAATTGCGTGGGTGTATTGGCACTATTTTGCCTGTCTATGATAATTTGGCTGAGGAAATTATAGAAAATGCCATAGCGGCGTGTAGCCGAGATCCCAGATTTTATCCCGTGGAGGTTTCAGAGTTGCCACTAATTGAATATAAGGTTGATGTACTATCGGAACCTATTAAGGTTAGAGATTTGACGGAACTTGATCCTAAACGTTATGGTGTAATAGTTGTTTCTGCTGTTTCTCCTTATAAGAAAGGAGTATTGCTTCCTGATCTTGAAGGGGTCGATACCGTAGAAAAACAACTTGCCATAGCAATGGCTAAAGCTGGTATTAGACATGATGAACCTGTTGAAGTTTATAAGTTTACGGTAGAAAGGTATGGTGAAGATGAATAGGTATGAATTCTTTGAAAAGATAGATGAAGGGGTATACAGATGTATTGCTTGCCCTTTTAGGTGTGTGCTCAAAGATAGTGCAAGGGGGTATTGTGGGGTAAGAGGGGTAAAAGATAAAAAACCTGTGTCGCTCATGTATGGTTATCCTGTTTCTATAGCTGTAGATCCTATAGAGAAAAAACCCCTCTTTCACTTTTATCCGGGTACTCAGGTATTATCACTAGGTACGTTAGGTTGCAATATGAGATGCAAGGGATGTCAAAATTGGGAAATAGCTCATCGAAAACCTGAAGAGTGGCGCTATGAGTTTTACCGTGTTATGCCTGATGAAGTGCCAATGTTGATGAGAGAAGTTGGTGCTTCTGGTGTGGCGTTTACCTATAATGAACCCACTATTTGGGCTGAGTTTGTATATGATGCTTCTTATCGTGTAAAGCAAACTGGTGGTTATACGGTTGTGGTTACTAATGGATATTTTTCCGAGGAGGTTAGAACTGCTTGGAGTGAAGTTGTAGATGCATATGCCATTGATCTTAAGGCAATGTTTGAAGATACCTATGCTAAATTTGCACCTGGTATCAATCCTCATGTAGTGATGGATAATATCAGATGGTTGTTTGAGCATGGTAAACATGTTGAGGTAATAGTTAATTTGATACCAGGCATAAACGATAGTAGAGAAGAACGTAAGGCGATGATAGAATTTATGCTATCTGTTTCCAATGAAATACCTTTTCACATTACACGTTTTTACCCTATGTTCAAATTAAATCATGTACCACCTACTCCGTTAAATAGTCTGATTTCCTTTAAAGAAGAAGCAGAAAATGCTGGTCTTCAATATGTATATGTTGGCAATGTGCAGATAGATGGTTTAGAAGATACATTTTGTCCCTCTTGTTCTTCTTTGCTTGTAAAACGAGAAGGTTTTTGGGTATCATTAAATAGGATTGAAGATGGAAGTTGTCCGGTATGTGGCTATAAAATATATGGAGTGTGGTAGGAGGTGCTTGTATGTTTACACTGGATTTAGGAATTGATCTGGGAACGGCTAATACCTTGGTATATGCCCCAAACCACGGGATTATTGTAAGAGAACCTTCAACAATAGCAGTATCTGTAAGAGACAGAAGAGTTTTGGCGGTAGGAAAAGAGGCATATGAGATGGCTGGAAAAACACCAGAGAATATAGTTGTTGTTAGGCCTCTTAAAGATGGAAATATAGCAGATTATGATGCTACCTTAGAAATGATTAAATATTATATTAAAAAGGCAAAGGAAGAATTAAGGCTTTTTCCTTTTATACCTAGAAAAATGAGACTTGTAATTGGTGTTCCTTCAGGGGCAACGCAGGTGCAGAAAAGAGCTGTTGAGGAAGCTGCTGAAGCTGCGGGGGCTAGAGAGGTGTATCTTATTGCTGAACCCATGGCTGCTGCTATAGGGGCTGGGCTTCCTGTGGAAAAACCACAGGGAAGTATGGTAATGGATATTGGTGGTGGAACAACAGAAATTGCAACAATTTCTCTGGGAGGCCTTGTAGAGGTGACCTCTGTTAATGCAGCTGGTGATGCAATGAATCAGGCAATTATGGATTATATGCGTAATCATGAGAAATTGTTGATAGGCGAACCAACAGCCGAATCCATAAAGATACAGATAGGGAAGGCTCATCCAGAAGCTGCAGATAAGGAAATGAAAGTTACAGGTAGAGATGTTACATCTGGTCTGTCTCGAACAGTTTACGTGAATTCCTCTCAAGTTTTAGAGGCTATTCAGCCTATACTTGATGAGATGGTTAAGGCTGCATGGGAAACCCTTGCCAATACTCCTCCTGAGCTCCATAAGGATATTGTGGAAAATGGATTGTGGTTAACAGGGGGAGGAGCCCTACTTCGTGGTCTTGATAGGCTTCTTAGAGAAAAGCTCAATGTTCCTGTAAGGGTAGCAGACAACCCTCTGGAATGTGTGGTTATTGGTGCAGGAAAGGTATTAGAAAATGTAGACCTTCTGAAAGCGGTTTTAGGTGATAAGTAATAAGGTGAGTATAGGTGCCGTATAAAAGAGAGAGAAGAGTATTTTTATATGTGCTAATTGCGGTTGTAGCTTTTGCTTTAGGTATGGCTCCTGTATACTACGATTTTTTAGGGCGTTACGTGTTTACCCCCGTTTGGAAGCTGGAGGCTAAAGTTGCAGAAACAGGATATCGCTTTTCTCAGGCGGTGCAGTGCTTTTCCTATACTGCATCTGTGGATATTAAGCAAGAGCATGGGAAGGTTGTGATTGGAAAGGGCGCTTATACTTATGGATATATTACAGGGGTAAGATGGCTTGGTAATATCAAGGAATTTTATGTTAATGTAGCTACATCTGTCCCAGAAAATACCGATAGCGTGGTGGTATTGTCTGAACCCTTTGGTATGATAGGTAAAATTAAGGGTTGTAAAGGTACAGGTTGTTGGGTCAGGAGTATATGGGATAAGCGTATTCGTGTTCCTGTTTTTTTAAAACCTAGTGGATATATAGGGTGGTTATATTGGAAAGATGGTAAATTGATGTTCTCATCTATAGCTGCTCCGCTTGCCCCTATACCTCCTAAGCAAGTTGTCTACTGGCTGGGTAATCCCGATGTAAAAGTTGGCCTAACTACTACAACTTTGACTGTAAACGAGGCAGATGTAAAAGCATTTGTTTCTCATATGGCATATCAACCTGTTTTTGTTTATACCGAGGTGTTGGATAGTGGGCATTAGAAGTTTTATTGGTAATCTTGTGTTAATGTTTTTTCTTCCCACAGATGTTATCTTTATGATTTTTAGTTATATATCTCAATTTGGTGTATATGTAACGGCTTTAGCTGTTTTATTGGGATTTGCGTTTGATGTTTTCTGGGGTTATGGCTTATTCTTTACTTTTTATGCTATGTGGTTATGGCTTATATCTTTTTATCACGTGCGTTTGCCAAGCATCATGTGGAAACGTGTGTTTGCTGTAGTGTGGATAGCCATATTGATTTTTAGAAGTATGCCTGTTTGGTACATATTTGGTGCTGTGATATCCTTTGTTATGGAGGTTTTAATGTATGAGGAAGCTAAAAGACTTGTATATTAAGACCTTCCTTTTTCTACTGTTGATTGTAGGGGTTATGGGCTTTTTAATCATCAAGATTTACTATCTTCAAATTGTCAAGGGTAATGAATACAGATCCAAAGCAATATCCAATTATACAAGAACAGTATACATACCTGCTCCGCGGGGAACGATATATTCTTCTGATGGAAAAATACTTGCCGAGGATAGATATTCCTATACGTTATCAGTTATACCTATACGAATGAAGAAAGATACGCTCGAGCGTATATCAGAGGCTTTTGATGTGCCTATAGATGTTTTAAAAAAAAGATTGGAGGGTACTGGCAAGTATCCTTTTCAACCTGTTCCCCTGATAAGAGAACTTAATGGCAGAGAAAATATATGGAAGGCTATGAAGCTTGCCCAATATGATTTTTCTATTAAAATAGAAGCACTGCCACAACGTTTTTACCCCTATAAGGAACTATTTGCCCATGTGGTAGGTTATGTTGGACAAATTACCAAAAATGAACTTGACCAACTGACAGATGAGGATTATAGACCTGGTGATGTGATAGGCAAAATGGGAGTTGAAAAGGCCTATGAAAAAGAGCTAAAAGGCCAAAAAGGTATGATGAAGATTATTGTTAATGCAAGAGGTCAGGTTCTCCGTTCAGAGATAATCAAATCCCCCGTAAAGGGTAAAGATATTTATTTGACCCTAAACACCAATATACAGAAGCATCTTAGAGATGTATTTATCCAGGGTGGTTTAAAAAGCGGTGCTGCTATTTTAGTAGAACCTATTACAGGTAATGTTTTAGCATACTATTCTCATCCATCATTTGATCCCAATGTATTTGTTAGAGGGGTGATGCCTTCGGATTGGGAAAGGTGGAGCAAATATAATAATTTATACGATAGAGTTATAGCCTCGCGGGTTCCACCGGCTTCCACATTTAAAGTCGTTACTGCCCTTGCGGCACTTCAAAATGATATTATTACTCCTCATACTGTATTGTCGGATCCTGGTTTTATCAAATTAGGTTCTCTTGTCTTTCACGATTGGTCATATCCTCGAAGTCATGGGAATCAAACGGTAAAAGAAGCCATTATGAATTCTTGTGATGTATTTTTCTGGCAGTTGGCATTAAAAATGACACCTGAAGAAATATATCAAACAGCACATGATTTGGGTATGGATGAAAAGCCTTATATTGATATTCCCGGAGGAGTTGCCGGTATCATTCCTACACCATCGTGGAAAAGGAAAGTTTACCATCAAGCCTGGTATATTGGTGATACTCTTAATATGGCAGTTGGGCAAGGCATGGATGCTGTTGCTCCCATACACGTTTTGCAGGTTTATGTCACAATTGCAGGAGATGGTATATTACCATATTTGCATGTGCGCAGAGATACCCTATATCATCCTCCAAAGACCACAGCTATGAAATATGCACCGTATTTTGATATCATAAAACAGGGAATGAAGCTTGTAGTGACACGTGGAACAGCAAGAGTATTGAACATAAAAAATATTGATTTAGGAGCTAAAACCGGCACGGCTGAGATAGGATTGAGACATGTATTTCATACTTGGCTTGCATATATGTCACCGGTTGTAGAAGGCAAGCCTAGGTATGTTGGTGTGTTTTTTGCAGAGAAAACACCATTTAAAAGCTGGGATTTGGCAAAGCGTGTTAAACCGTTTTTAGAGTGGTTGTTGACAAGGGGGAGATAAGGTGGACAAAGGTATTAAATTGGAGTTTATGGGTGGCAAAATATATAGATTATATGTGGGTAATTCCGATCGCTTTGATATTGTTAGATTTATTTCTGAGATATATCGTGATTCTCCTGCCGATTTTAGCAATGTTGTCATAGAAGTTGTATATGATGTTAACCATCCCCTTACATCTAAAGATAAGAATTTTATCAAGTGGAGGGTGAGGAGTTTTACTGCTGGTAATGTTAATGTTACGTTTACAGAGAATGTTTCGACTTCGAAAGAAGAGGATATGCAGAAGGTTATTCCACTAAGAAGAGGGCGAGATGAGGAAAAAGTTTTATCTAGCGGAAAAATATTTATAGAAGATAGCGATAGAGATGTTGAGGGGTTAATTGTTGATGATGAGAGTATAAGATTTCTAATCAATCTGGGTACAATGCGGTCTGGGAATGAAATTACTTCAGATGATGGTGTTATTATTGTGGGAGATGTTCATATGGGGGCAGATATCTATTCGGAGGGTCCTGTATATATTTTAGGAACATTGTCTGGACGAATTTTTTTGATGTCTTCTAAAGCATATGCCATTGTTAAAACTTGTGAAGATGGTATGATAGTTTATAATGGTAAAGCCTACGAATGTGGAGAAAACGATGAGTGGATACTATTTTTACCAAATGGTGAAGATATAGAGAGGTATACCGGTAGGATAGGAGAGCTGGCAAGGAGGGTAAAGAAATGGCAGGAAGAATTATAGTAGTTACTTCTGGCAAGGGAGGCGTTGGAAAAACTACATTTACAGCCAATGTGGGCTATGCTTTAGCCGATAAAGGATATAGGGTCTTACTTATTGATGGTGACGTTGGTCTTAGAAATCTTGATGTTCTATTGGGACTTGAGAGAAGGGTTATATACAATATTATGGATGTTATAACAGGTAGGACGGAGCTTCAAAAAGCCCTTGTGAAAGATAAGAGGGTTCCGGGTAATTTGTTTTTGCTTCCTACCAGTCAGACTCGTTTTAAGGAGGATATTCCAGAGGAAGCGTTTGTTAATATTGTCAAAGATGCTCGGGATAAGATGAAATTTGATTTTATACTTATAGATTCACCTGCCGGTATTGAATATGGCTTTAGGCTTGCGGCTAGACCTGCCGAAGAAGCTATTATTGTAACTATACCAGAGATTACGGCTATTAGAGATGCAGACAGGGTGATTGGGCTTTTAGATAACTTTGGCATAGAGAAGCGTAGTTTGGTGGTTAATAGGGTAGATGTAGCTCAGGTCAAAGATGGTAATGTGTTGTCACCTCAAGATATAGCCGAAGAGCTGTCTATAAAATTATTAGGTATTGTTCCAATGGATTCCATCGTAACTGAGGCAACAAATGAGGGAAAGCCAGTAGTTGTGATTGAGAATGAAAGGGGAAAGAAAAGTTTGGCGGGAAAGGGATTTGTTAGTATAGCAGACAGAATTGTCGATGACAATGCACCACTCTGGGATCCCATAAAAGAATATGTTCCGTCATCTGGTGGCCTGTTAGGGTTTTTTAAGAATCTTCTAGGTGGCTCTGGGAGGTAATGGGGATGTCTTGGTGGAAAAGTATATGGAGAAACAAACAGAAAAAGTCGGCTGACATCGCTAAAGAGAGGCTCCATGTAATGCTTCTTCATCAAAGAGGATTGTTGTCTAAGCAAGATTTAGAGAATATGGAAAAGGATCTCATAGAGGTTCTGTCAAAATATTTGGATATTAATCCAGGCGAGATTGAGTTTGAAATTAAAAAAGTTGATGATAAATATCAAGCAATTAGTTTCATTATTCCCGTTGTATCCAGAAAGTGATCCGTATAGATAAGATTAGGGTTAGTCTTTTTAAGTGGTGTTTTCCTATCTTGTGGTTGGTTCTTATTGGTTTAATGGTTTTTTCTGTGGTTGCTTTAATTGCTGCTTCCCAGTGGGGGCTTGATACTAACCTGTTTCCTAAGCTTGCCAAATTACAAACGCTTTGGTTTTTAGTTGGTATACTTTCCTTTACACTTGTATATATATTGGGGGATTTCGATGTAATACTTGAATTATCTCCACTTATCGCCACTATTGTATTGATTTTATTGTTTTGGACGAAGTTGTTTGGTATATCCATATATGGCTCTAAGCGTTGGATTTCCTTAGGTTTATTTACATTGCAACCCTCGGAGTTTGCCAAGTTTTCATCGTTGCTTATGGTTTCATATGCATATAAATATCGTGATAGCCATTTTCGTTTAGTGCTTTCGGTGATTTTAATACTTGTAACATTGGGTATGATTATTGTTCAGCCTGATTTAGGTACCACACTGGTGATTCTTTCTGCTATCTTGATCTCTGTATTTTTTATGGGGATTCCTACGTGGATATTTATTGGTAATATTGCTGCATTTTCACTCTTGCTACCTATTTTGTGGAATCATCTTAAGGATTACCAAAAGCTAAGAATAAAGTACTTTTTAAATCCTTCTATTGATCCCCATGGTCATGGTTATAACATTATTCAAGCGCTTATTGCAGTGGGAGCAGGTGGTAAATATGGTATGGGCCTATGGAATGCTACACAGGCTAAGTTTGGTTTTTTGCCGGTAGCTACAGCAGATTTCTTGTTTGCCTCGTTTGCCCAAGCACTAGGATTTATTGGGGT
>CAZATH010000055.1:0-8889 GCA_964487995.1 uncultured bacterium | reverse complement strand
GGCTATAGGTTTGGGGTCATGTGTTGGTGTTGGAATGTATGACCCTATAGAGAAAGTCGGAGGTATGGTTCATATATTGCTGCCCGATTCCAAAGTAGGTAAACCCACGGATTTGCCTGGTAAGTTTGCCGATAAGGGAGTACCCCATCTCCTAGATATGATGTTAGACGCTGGTGCCAAGAAAGAAAGGCTAATTATTAAGATAGCAGGAGGAGCAAGTATGTTTAAAACCTCACAATCTCCTATTATGGATATTGGCTCTAGAAATGTGGCAGCGGTAAAGAAAGTATTGAAGGAGTTGGGACTACCCCTTCATGGGGAAGCCGTTGGGGGTAATGAGGGTAAGACATTTATCTTAGATGTGGCTACTGGTAAATTTTATGTGAGAACGGTGAGAGGTGGGCAGGTAGAGATATAACACATGAAAAGAACACTATATTATTGGGGAATTTTTATGTTGATAGGTAATGTGTTCTTGTTTGTTGCTTTCTTATATGGAAAGTTATCGGTTTATAAACTTTCTGTGTATCTTTCATTGAATGTTGCTATTTCTGCTGTGCTTGCTCGTCTGGTTGCTTATTTTATACAGACTTATGAAGAATATATGTATCAAAAGAAGCTTGAGGAAGTGGAAGCCTATATTGAGCGCTTAAGGATGGAAAAAGAGAAAGAGGAACAGAAAAAGTGGGAAGCTATTAGTGTAGATGATATAGTTGAAGCCCTTACAACGCTAGGTAAGGAACACATCGTGGAGGAAAAGTGATATGGCAATAGATAGAGAAGATATGGTTATAAAGTATATGGAACTTGTTGAAAAGGTTGTAAGAAAATTTTCTTATACAAGTTTACCACCACGTATAGATGAAGATGATCTACGTTCTGAGGCACTACTTGCCTTATTGAAATCTATTGATACTTATAATCCTAACAAAGGTGTACCTTTCGAATTGTATGCTTATCGAAATATGCGTAATGCTATTGTGGATTTCTTAAGAAAACAGGGATACTTTAGTAGAGCTCAGTATGATAGGTATAAAGATATGGAAGAAAAATATATGCAAGGAGAAATTACAGAGGCAGAATTTGATGCGATAGAGGGTGTAGCCGAATTATCACTGGAATCATATCTAATGCGTGTGTATGAAGAGTTTCCTTCAAAAAGCAATGTAGAAGAAGAAATTGCGAGGAAGGAATTAATAGAAGTAGTTTCAGAGGCTATTAAAAAAGAGCTTGATGAAAAGGAACGACTTATTATCACGCTTAGGTATTATGAAGGGTTGGCTTTTAAAGAAATAGCACATGTACTGGATATTTCTCCCTCGAGAGTTTCTCAACTTCATACCAAAGCATTGATGAAGATCAAAAATTATGTTAGGGAAAGGTATAAGGGATGGGTTCCTTACTAGGTTATATGGTTGTTAAATCTACTGGGCAACTCGTCTATATGGGGGGTATAGGGGTTTTTAATCCGTTTGGTATTCCCCAGGAATTCAGATATACGGATCCTGTTGAACCTACCGAGGTTCAGAGGATTTTATTTGGTGAAAGCTTAGATTTGGCGTTGAGAGTAAAAGTTATTGGTGAATCCCTCATAAAAGAACTATCAGTGTCACCTAACTACATTGTTGTATCAGATAAAGACATGCTTCAAATACGATCGAGTATTCCCCTACTTTATATGGAATCAACATCTAATCCACCGTTAGACGATGTGGGAGCTTATGTGCCTGATGGTGAAAGTGGTTACATTGTGCAACTTTATCCGTCTCAATCACCATATTACTTGCTTTTTAACGGAAAGAAAAAGGATCTCTCAAAATTGGTTGAGGTATTGTTAGAATTTTCCACTCATATAGCAGATATCACAGAGCCTATCAGAAGGGTTGAAGGTGTTATAGATTATATATATAAAACCCAGTATCAAATATGAGTATTTCTATCCATAGTTTAAATGTTCAAATCCGTGTTTATACCGTAAGATTAGGATATATTAGAAAGATTCATCCCAAATCTTTAGACGCGTGGTCGTATAGCACCTATACACCTAAGTATCTTCTATCTTTGCCATCCCATAAACTTCATGTGGAGTCTCTTAATACGGGTACTTATCGTTTTCATGTTTCTCACTTTGTTTCCCATGTAAGTCTTTTAGTATTTGCTCAGCTAAATGTCTTAATACGTAGACAAAGACTGATAAAGGTAAGAAATCGTGTAAAGAGAAATATTATGCCACGTGTAAATGGGCAGAGTGTGAGAATGTTGGAAAATGTCACTGTTCATAATATTGCTGGATTTTATGGCGTACCCATAAAACGACGTGGAATACCTCATAATAAGATTCCACATCATATTTATCTATCGTTTAGATTACTACTTAAGAGAAAGAGGATTAGAGGCCAGGTAAGACTGAAATACTTTTTTCCCAATGTGGCAATTTCACCCTCTGGTAGAATCAAATATTTGGGTAATGGCCGTCTACTTGTTTTGCCTGGTAAGGGTTTAAAAATTTTACTTAATGTCTATGTAGTAGAGGATCAAGAAAAAAACAAGGAAAGGTTACTCATGGAGGTGGTGTCGTGATAAAGTGGTTTCTTTTGGCTGTTTTGATAATTATGTTAGCTAACATTGCCGTATGGATATGGATATACAGGTGGAACAAGGAAGTTGTTGATGATTTTATACATGAAAAGGCATATCAGTATCAGAAAATGTTGGAAGATTTGGAAAACGAAAAGAGATATATGAGGGCTAACATGGATGCCTTGGCCCATATGTATAGGGATAACTTGGAAAGACAGGAGATCATTATCGATAGATTAATCGGAGTTATGTGGAAAGATTTTGACGAGCAGGCAAAAAATATCATTTCACTATATCTTAAGGGGTATAATATAAATGAGATAGTATCGAAATTGGGTGTTCCAAGGGAAACTGTTCAGTTTACGTTAATGGTAGCCCTTGGTAGGGAGGTAGGAGAAGATGCTTAGGGGTATATATCAGGCCACTTCTAAGTTGCTTACAAACCTTAGGTGGCAAGAGGTTATAGAAGATAATTTATCTAATTTGAATACCCCAGGTTTTAGGGAAAAATTGGTTGCCATAGGTATAGATGAGGAGCATGTTTTGAAAAGAGTAGAGCGTGGGAAAGCTGTTGATATAGGCACGTTGACGTTTAATGTTCAGATAGATGCATTGCAGTATTCTGCGGAGCAAGGAGGCCTGAAGCCTACAAATAGTCCATATCACTTTGCCATTGTGGGAGATGGATATTTTGCCGTGAGAAGAAATGGTGCCACGGTGTATACCCGTAATGGTGAGTTTATTCGTCAACCTGATGGAACGCTTGCCCTTGCAGATGGCTCTTTGTTACTTGGAGAAAATGGTGCTCCAATCAGAGTGCCTGAAGATTTTTATGTTGATCCGGCAGGCAGAATGTTTGATAGGGCTGGTCAATATATTGGCACGATTCCGACGTATAATTTAACAGGAATTACAGATATAGGCGGGGGTTTCTATACGGGAGCTGCGGTGAGAAGTGGTTCTTTGGTTATGCAAGGTTACTTAGAAGAGCCCAATGTAGATGTAATTAAACAAATGACAGATATGATAAGGGCAGCAAGCTCATTCCAGGCATCGTCTAAAGTTGTGACTACGGAATACGATACCATAGGTAGGTTAATAAATACAGTTTCATAGTAGGGGTGATCATGAATGTCAGAATGGACCTATTCTATAGCAAGAGCTGGTTTGTGGGCATCTGCTGCTAAAATTAATGCACATGCCCAAAATGTTGCCAATGTTAACACCATTGGATATAAGCCTTTTGAAAGGGCTGTTATGACAGGGATAAATAATCAGTTTTATGGTATAACACGACCTGTTGGAATTTCAACAGGCTCTCTTGCCGTTCGTGAATATGAACTGCCATTTCAGGGGAATTTTATAGAAGGTAATAGTCCTCTGAGTATGGCTATTATGGGAAAAGGTTATTTTGCTGTTAGGGATAATGCGGGCAATATATTTTACACTCGGAATGGTGATTTTAAGTTAGATACAGATGGTAATCTGGTTGATAGTGATGGCATGCATGTTCTGGATAGGAATGGTAATCCTATTAATCTTGGCGATGTTGATGTAGATAAGATTAGTATTGATGAACAGGGCAATATATGGTATGAGGGGAATATATTGGCATCGGTAGGAATTTTCTACTCGCAAACACAGGATAACTTCGTGAAAGCAGGTGGTAGTAGATATGTGGCGAGAGGTCCTGTTTTTCTTCTTCAAAATGGTTATAATGTATTAGGAGGATATCTTGAGGCTTCCTCTGTGGATATTACAGAGGAGATGACAGGTATTATAGAAGCTCAAAGAGCCTATCAATTTGCGGCTCGGAGCTTGAAAAATGCAGATGAGATGATACAAATAAGTATAAATATGAGGGGTTGATTGAGCGGTGGTGAAAGTTCCAGATTTACAGAAACTGATAGATAAAATAGAAGAAGTAGTACCACTTCCTAGTGTTGCTATGCGGATCATCAATTATATAGATGATCCGGATGCCGAAATATCGGAGCTTGCCAAGCTTATATCCATGGATCAGGCGCTCACCACCGAGGTATTAAAACTAGCTAATTCTGCTTACTATGGCTTTCCTAGAAGAGTGTCTACCATTAGCGAGGCTGTAGTGATACTAGGATTTAGTACTACTCGTAGTGTCGTTTGGAGTGTTATCCTTAGTAGCACGCTGAAGAAACCGGTTCTTGGATATGCACTTCCAGAGGGGGCCCTTTGGAGACATAGTGTTGCTGTTGCGGTGGGAAGTAAGCTGATACTTCAACATGCAAACGTTAAAGGTGTGAATATGGAAGAGGCTTTTGTTGCCGGTTTGATTCATGACATTGGCAAGTTGCTGCTTGCAACCTATGTGGCAGGGGCTTATGAGGAAATTGTTAAGGTCATAGCAGAGGGTAAGACATTTGATGAAGCAGAAAGACAGGTACTTGGCTATGATCATGCTATTGTAGGATCTATGGCTGCTGAGAAGTGGAATCTTCCAGAGACATATGTTGATGCCATTAAGTACCATCATAGACCTACCGAGACAGACAACTTAATGGCTAAGGTGGTTCATCTTGCCGATTATATTGCATATTCTATGGGATGGGGTAGTGAAGGTTTAGAGGGTCTTAATTATACATTAGATGAGAGCGTGTTAGAGGAGCTGGGCATTGCCCCTGAGGAGATTGACGTGCTATTTAATGAAACATTGGATCAGTCTGAGTTGTTCTTGTCTTCGCTAGGTTAAGGTTTAATTTTCTAGTAATTGTTCCGATAATGATTATGAGGTGATAGGCCATGCGTGCAAGTCTGGAGAGATTGTATATGGGATTATCAGAAGTCTCGATTAAACTGGCCCGTGCAAGTGGTTCTGAAACTGTCAAGGTATCTACCGACAAAAAGAAGATTCGCAGCGAAAAGAAGGATGACATCAGAGCTGTTATTGCTAAGTCATTAGAGAAAGTGCATAGTCGCAGAAGTGAATATTTGCAGGCACTAAAGGAAAAAATACAGAGAGGGGAATATCAGGTTTCTGCTGAGGAAGTAGCGAAGGCTGTAGTGGGAGTGATAGATGATGCCCCATAGTGCGGATCAGTATCTTGCTCTGATTAAAGAGCTAAAAGAACTGATCCGCACCCAGGGGCGATATATTGCTCAGTGGAATGCGGAAGAAGTTGAAAAGATAACTCCCCTGATTGAAGAAAAGTCTTCAATATTCCGTTCGTGGTGGGAAGATAAAGAAATAAGAAATATTCTTCTTTCTGATGAAAGAATATTAAAAGAGCTTCCTGAGCTTCTTGAGCTTTTAGACAATAACCTCGTAATGCTTAGCATGGCCACCCGCATGTATAGTGAAATATTTAAGACCTTGGAAAGAGGAGTTTCTACGTACGATTTTTCTGGCAGAGTGAGGTGAGCCCTATGCTAGGTGCTGGTAATATAGCCCTTGAGATAGCCAAGAGATCTCTGGGTGCCCATATGCTTCTTATGGATGTTGTCTCTCATAATATTGCCAATGTGAATACCCCTGGATATACAAGACAACGTGGAGTTGCACAAACAACCTATCCATTTGGTATACCTGGCATGGGGTATATGGGTTTACCAGGGCAGATAGGTACTGGGGTAGAAGTAAAGTATATACAAAGGTTGCGTAATGCATTTTTAGATAGACAATTTAGGCAGGAGAATGCTACTTTAGGCAGTGAAGAAGCTAAAGAGGAAGTTTACGATGTTATAGAGACGATGCTTGAAGAGCCAAGTGATGTAGGATTGGGATCCGTGCTATCATCTTATTTTGATGCCTGGCAAGAGCTTAGTGTGACACCTGAAGATCCAGCTATTAGGAGTATGGTTATTGAAAGAACCAAGAATTTGATTGATACATTTCACCATATGGCAGATCAGTTAATTAGTCTTAGAGGTGAGATAGATTTTCAAATCAAAGAGACTGTTAAAAAAATTAACACGCTAGCTAGCCAAATAGCTGATCTCAACGGTAAAATTGAGCAAGCAAAAGCTGCTGGTCAACGTCCCAATGACCTAATGGATAAGCGTGATTACTTGATAGATCAACTTAGCAAACTGGTGAATATAAGGACGGAAAATCTAGATAATGGTGGAGTGTCATTGTTTATCGGTTCGATGAATATCGTAGATGATAGAAGGGTGAATGAGATTGCTATATTTAAGAACACCGAAATAAATGCTTCAGAAGTTTCTGATTTGCAAAATGCTACCACAAAGTTTGTGTCGGCTTATGGTAATGTAGGGTGGAATGGTGAAAAAATTAGATATAATGGTTCGCCTGATGGTGACGGAGGAACATTTTCCGGTGTTGATCCATATAACACGTCTGTAAATACCTTATGGATTAAATTTTTTAGCGATTCTTCAGAAGATACTGTTAAATATGTTGCTTTAGATAATAAAAGCTTACGCGGTGGTAAATTGTATGGCTTGCTAGAGGCTAGAGATGATGTGATATGGGGGGCTTTGGAAAAATTAGATAAACTTGTGTGGGGCTTGGTATCCCGTGTAAATGAAATTCATAGACAAGGTGCCGATCTTCATGGGAATGCCGGAGAAGATATCTTCCTTGTACCAGATAGCATATATACCTCTTCTAAACCTCAAGACCTGGTTGCCACTTTATATGCTGGTGATACCAGTGGTAGTATATGGAAGAGTAGTAATTTTAGAGGTATAGCAGCTCATGTATATCTTAATCCAGACATTGATGGTCATCCTGAAAGATTGGCGGCTGCTAGATATGATTCTTCAGCTGGAGTAGATTCCGATGGGTACTACAAATTGGCAGGTGATTCCACAGTTGCAGTGATGATGGCAAAATTACGTGATATCAATATGGGGGAAAACACTATAACCGTAAACGATTATACGGTGTCCCTTTCATCTCCTGGTAATTTTTCCGATGATATGAAGCTTAAAAGTACTCAGGAATATTTTGATTCTTTGGTTTCTGGTATAGGAGCCGATGCAGAGAACAACAAGACAATTAAGAAGAATGTTGAGAACCTTACGAAGATGATTGATTTAAGACGTAAGAGTGAGAGTGGGGTTAACTTAGATGAGGAAGCAGCTGATCTTATTAGGTATCAAAAAGCGTACAATGCTGCGGCCAGGTTGGTTTCGGTAATGGAACAGGTGATGGATACGATTATTAATTTAGGAAGGGCATAAGGAGGTGATACCATGAGAGTTAGTAATACATTTTTACATGAACGTATGTTATATGACATTCAATCGGTAATGACACGACTTGTCAAAGCTCAAAATCAACTGTCCTCTGGCAAGAGGATTTTAAAGCCATCTGATGACCCTCTGGGAACAGCTTTGGTCTTAAGATGGAGAAGTCAAATTTCAAAAATGGATAGATGGCAAAAAAACATACAGGAATTGCAGAACAGGTTTGAAATGTCTGAAGGTAACCTGGATGCTATAAAGGACCTTCTGATGCGTGCTCGTGACATCTTTGTGCGTGGTGGCTCTGATTCCTTAGGACCAGATGAGAAGAAAGCCCTTGCCGATGAACTAGATCAAATTTTAGAAGAAATGGTAAACAGAATGAATGCTAAATATGGTGATAGATTTTTATTTGCAGGTGCCGATGTGCTTCATAAACCATTTAAGGTTACCCGAGATAGTTCAGGCAAGATAACCTCTGTAACCTATACAGGTTATCCTGCCAAGTTTCGCGATCCCGTAACAGGAGATATAGATAAAACAGCCCTTCTACCAGTTGAGATAGGGGAAGGAGTGGAAATGCCGCAAAACGTTCCAGGTGATTGGGTGGCCGATAAAGAGACAAGTTCTACAACTCCAACCGATGATTTAAAGATGTTCAGGGTAATTATTCAGGCAAGGGATGCCTTGCTGGCTGATAAAAATCTTTCGACAGAAAAGTATACAGATGCTTCAGGAGGAGAACATTCTTTTCTCGATACAATTGATAATGTCATGGCTCGTGTGGGTGAAGCTCTTGCCTATATTGGCACGAAAGTAGAAAGGTTAGAGGGTTTACATACATTTTATGAAAAGATGCGAGTAAATTATGAGGGACTTCGTAGCAAACTGGAAGATGCAGATGTTGCTCAGGTATATATTACGTATTCCAAGGAGCAACTGGTATATCAAAGTGCCCTTAAAGTTGCATCTAATATATTGACACCAAGTCTCATTGATTACATAAGGTAGGTGTAATGATGTGGTTGTGGAAACTAAGATATTTGGTCAAATTGAGGTACCAGAAGATTCTGTACTTCTTTTTCCACAGGGCCTAATTGGTTTACCGTGGTTAAAGCGATT
>CAZATH010000054.1:0-8895 GCA_964487995.1 uncultured bacterium | reverse complement strand
GGATTTTGGAGAACATAAAACCCAAAGTACAGATGCTTTCATCTATAACTTCAATTGAAAAGGAAGTTAAAAGAATTGGAGCAGATCTGTCAACTATTCCAATTTTTCAAAATAAGGGCGAAATTATTCCTATAAAGCTCTATGATTTAGTGCCAGCTGCTGCTAATATCATCAAACAAGAGTTATTATCACTGGGTGGAGATGCCATTGTCCACAGAAACGCTATCAACTGTAAAGTTGAAACATCCGATGCACTTCTACTGGGAACTCGTAAACATTACATCCAACTGCAGAAAAAATTATCTTATATGCCTTACTGGAACCTAAAAGAAATAGGTGAAGTCATTATAGATTTGCTCAAAACATTTACCACCTCTCCTGCTCCAATCCAAACACCTCATGGCACTATAACATTTGACAAACCAATAATAATGGGAATAATTAATACAACGCCTGATTCATTTTTCTCAGGAAGTAGAAAACAATCCATTAATGAAATTGTTGCTACAGCAAGAAGAATGGTTGAAGAAGGAGCAGATATCTTAGACATAGGCGGTGAGTCAACACGTCCTGGTGCAGATCCTGTATCATTAGAGGAAGAATTAAACAGGGTTATTCCTGCCATCAAAGCAATTAGAAAGGAAATAGGAGATAAAATCATCATATCTGTAGATACTTACAAAAGTACCGTTGCCAAGCAAGCTATAGATGCTGGTGCTGATATTATTAATGATATCAGTGGACTGCAATTTGATAAAAACATGGTAGAAGTTGCCCGCACGTTATCTGTTCCGATAATTATCATGCACATAAAAGGAACACCAAGAAATATGCAAAAAAATCCACACTATGATAACTTTATAAAAGAGTTACATGAGTATTTTATTACCAGAATAGAATATGCAATATCCAAAGGCATATTAGAAACAAACATCATACTAGACCCGGGTATCGGATTCGGAAAAAGACTTGAAGACAACGTTGAAATTTTCAACCAAATAGAAGCACTTAGAGCGTATGGTCGTCCCATACTTATAGGTGCTTCAAGGAAATCAATGATAGGAATGATACTAAACAATATACCACCAGAGGAAAGATTAGAAGGAACATTAGCCTTAACTGCCATAGCAGTGGATAGGGGGGCACATATCATCCGTGTGCACGATGTAAAAGAGAACAGGCGTGTTGCTGACCTTGTATATTACCTCAGGCGTAAGAGATAAAATCTCTTACGCCTGAGACTTACAACTTTTACATATACCATATATAATCAGCTCACCAGTAATAGCCTCATGTTCTGTAGCTGCAACTGTGGCTTTTAATATAGGCATTATATCTACATCTATATCATATATCTTTCCACATTTTAAACACTTAAAGTGAGCATGGGGATGAGTGTTAATATCATACCTAACAATACCATCTTCAATTAACAACGCTTTCACCAAACCTTTTTCTACAAATGCATTTAAGATGTTATATACAGAAGAAAGAGAAATATCATATCCCGCCTTTTCCAGGGCGTTCTTAATATCATCTGCTGTTGGATGAATCCTATTCTCCAATAGATATTTAAGAATATATAACCTATGACTTGACACACGCAGACCACTTTTTCGTAACATATTTTCTACTTCTCTATCAGTTACACCCTTCATACTACATCACTCCATTTTGGCGTTTTAGCCAGGGTAATCGTGTACACACTATTTATTCCCCTTTCGTGTAATAAGTTTTTCAATCTTGCTAAAGTGTTACCTGTAGTAATAATATCATCTACAATTAATATTTTATCAACTTTTAGAATATTTCTACTAATATTATACACACTTTCCAAACTCCTTTTCCTATCTTCTTTGGATAACACATGCTGAGAATGCAGCTTGTTTTTAACAAACAAAGTTTCTACAGGTTTAGTCAAAACATCAGAAATACCTAAAGCCAAAAGATAAGGAAGAGAAAACCGTGTTGCAGCAAACTCTTTTGGATGATGGGGAACATATGTAATTACATCAAACAATGAATTAAGAGAATATTTATGTAAATATTCACCCATCAGTTGACCTAACCTATAAGACATCCTAAATCTGTGGTGCTTTTTGATATCAAGTATAATGTCCCTTTCTCTAGAATGGTAGTACCAAAACCACCAATGGGAATCTGGAGTAAATTGACCTGTATCTTCCATAAAAAACTCAAAGTGAATCTTACAAAATACATCGCCTCTTTGATGGCAAACGAAACATTTATTTTCACCAATAACATCAGCTGCAGCAATAATCACTCGGAAATATAATTCTGTTAAATCCATATGTCAAGTTGGTCATTAACAAATAATGAGGTTTCTCCTTTGTACACTGCTATCACAGGTGATATACCATGAAGATAACCTATCAATTGCGGATCGTCTATTCCAAGAACCATTAAATATGCCTTCTTTCCCTTTTTAATCTGTCCTCTATCATTTAATCCCAAAGCCCTTGCCCCCATCAATGTAAAGGCTGGAATAACCTTACGTAAGGGAATACCAAATTGAACAATAGCAATATCAATGACATTCCAAGGGGAAAGAACAGGGCTACTGCCTGGATTAAAATCAGATGCCATTGCAAATGCCATGTTTAACATTTCTAAAAGAGATAGTGTTGGTCCAAGATCTTCTTTTAACATATATACTGTAGCAGGTAGTAATGTAGGAATAGTGCCATTATCTTTCATCACTTCTAAGTCTTCTTTAGAGACTTTTATAAGATGATCAGCAGAAACAGCTCCCATGGTAGCCGCTATTCCTGAAATACCCGTGTGCACTAATTCTTCTGCATGTACTTTTATATTAAATCCTAAATCTTTAGCGCGAGCAAGAATCTCTTTCGTCTCGCTAACTGTATATGCCGTTTCATCGCAAAAGACATCTACAAAGTGAGCAAGTTTCTTCGCAGCAATTTCTGGCATGGTCTTTTCTAGAATTTCAGCAATATACTCTTGTCTGTCTTTATCAAAAGGTATAGCATGGGCACCAAGATAAGTAGAATACACATCCACCGCATGATTTTTATTAACAGTAGCTATAACAGAGAGAAGCCTTATCTCCCCTTCATGCTCTAAAGCATAACCTGATTTAACCTCTACCGTTAAAACACCATTTTTTAAAAAGAGATCCAGTCTTTTTTTCAATAACGCAGCCAGCATTTCATCGTTAGTAGTGCGGGTACTCTTAACAGTAGACAAAATCCCTCCCCCGGCTTTGGCAATTTCCACATAGGATTTTCCTTGCATGCGCATATGAAATTCTTTTGCCCTATGTCCTGCGAAGATACTGTGGGTATGAGAATCCACCAAAGCGGGCATAATAATTTTATCGGAATAATCAATAACCTTACCTGAAAAAGATTCTGGTAAAGCGGGGAGAAGCCCAACTATCTCCTCCCCGCTTATAACTATATACCCTTTTTTTTCCTCGTAATCTTTACCACTATCCAATGGGGAGATAATGTGATTAGAATATAGAGCTAACACATTAACCCTCCTTCCTATCTTCTAAAAGCGCTTTGTAAACCATTTCGTCTAAAACCTGCGAGCGTTTAAAATTATGTGCTTGTAGATAATATTTAAAGACATCAACTAATGCATCAAGTGGAACTAGACCTATAATCTCACTTTCTACAGGTAAAACACCATAGCGTTGAGCCTCTCGCTTAACTAGTTCAAATACCTTAGGAATTGGCGTCTTTTTAAAATTCAATATATTCATTGTTACTTGTGCCAGACCCCTTTCTTCAATGAACACTCCCTTGGCCTGAACATTTTTTAATCCTCCAGAGGACTCTCTAACCGCTTTAGCCACTTTTTTTGCAATTTTTACATCAGGAGTATTTAGATAAACATTATAGGCAATAAGAAATTGCCTTGCACCTGTAACAGTAGCTCCCGCAGTCGGATGAGGTTGTGGTTCTCCTACATCAGGATACCACTGAGGATCTTTCATTTTTTCCGATAGACCCTCAAATTCTCCTTTTCTAATATCTGGCAAACGATACTTATGGGGAGCTTTAGCAGCTTCAGCATAAAAATATACGGGAACTTTTAAGCTATCCCATAGTTTCTGCCCAAATTCATAAGCTAAAGCCGCACACTCTTTCATTGATATATCCATCAAGGGGACAAACGGGACAACATCCACTGCTCCTATCCGAGGATGTTCTCCTCTATGAGAACGCAAGTCTATATGCTTGATGGCAACCTCTGCTCCTTTCAACATCGCTTCTACAGCCTTATCTGGTGGGGCAATACACGTCACAACACTTCTATTGTGATCGGCATCCATCGACCAATCTATCACTTTTACACCGGAAACACTTTCTATAGCTTTCACAATCTCCTCAACTACATCTTTTCTTCTGCCTTCCGAATAATTTGGAACACATTCTACCAATTTCATATATTATCTCTCCCCCTCCCTTTCTAACATAGGCATCCAAATACGATTCTTTTTGGCAGTTTCTTTAGCAATATCATAACCTGCATCAGCATGTCTAACAACACCAAGACCTGGATCATTCCATAAAACCCTTCTCAATTTCTTGGCAGCAAGATCCGTGCCATCGGCAACAATAACAACACCTGCATGAATGCTATAACCTATACCAACTCCACCTCCATGATGAACAGAAACCCATGTAGCACCACTGGAAGTGTTCAGGAGGGCATTGAGAATAGGCCAATCTGCAATGGCATCTGAACCATCCTTCATTGCCTCAGTTTCCCGATAAGGACTTGCCACAGAACCGGTATCGTGGTGATCTCTACCTATAACTATAGGAGCAGAAACTTTTCCATTTTTCACTAACCAATTAAAGATTTGTCCAGCCTTATCACGTTGCCCGTGATTTAACCAACATATTCTAGCAGGTAATCCTTGCCAATGAACTTTCTTTTGCGCCATCTTTATCCACGTATGAAGATGTTCATCTTCAGGGAATAATTCCAATATAGCCCTATCAGTTTCGTATATATCACGTGGATCTCCCGATAATGCAACCCATCTAAAGGGACCACTACCCTCAGCAAACAATGGCCTAATAATTTCAGGAACATATCCTTTCACTTCAAATGCATCCTTTACACCATTGTCATATGCAAACCGTCTAATATTGTTACCATACTCGAATGCAACTGCACCTTGTCTTTTCATCTCCAGTACGGCTTCCCAATGTTTAACTACAGTTTCCGCTGCTTTTTTCAGATAAGTATCTGGATCACTATTTCTCAATTGAGATGCCTCTTCAATAGTCATTCCCCCCGGGATATAACCATTCAGAGGATCATGAGCAGCCGTTTGATCGGTAACAATATCTGGAATCCATCCTCGCCTAATCAACTCAGGATATATGTCTCCAGCATTACCGAGCAAACCGACAGAAAGTGGCTTTTTATCCTTTCTGGCTTCCTCCACGAGTCTAAGGGCTTCATCTAAGTTATCAGTCCACGTATCTAAGTATCCCGTATCAATTCTCCGTTTAATCATACGGGGATCAATCTCTACTGCCAACATAACAGCACCATTCATTGTCGCCGCAAGGGGTTGAGCTCCTCCCATTTCTCCCAACCCAGCAGTAAGTATAACTTTGCCCTGCAAATTGCCGTTAAAATACTTCTTTCCAGCTCCGTAAAATGTTTCATAGGTACCCTGTAGTATTCCCTGGGTACCTATATATATCCAAGAACCTGCAGTCATCTGTCCATACATTATAAGACCTCTTTCCTCAAGCTCTCTAAAATATTCCCAATTTGCCCATTTGGGAACCAGCATAGAATTAACAATAAGCACCCGAGGTGCCCATTCATGTGTCTTGAAAACAGCTACAGGCTTTCCAGACTGAATAAGCAATGTATCGTCTTCATTCATATTTTTAAGTGTTTCTATAATAGCGTAGAATGATTCCCAGTCCCTGGCAGCTCTACCAGTGCCACCATAAACTATCAAGTTTGCCGGGTCTTTTGCTACCTCCGGATCAAGGTTGTTCATAATCATTCTTAAAGGAGCCTCAAGTTGCCAACTCTTTGCATGAAGCTTCAAACCACGTGGTGCACGAATAATAGGTGCCATAAAATCATCCCCCTCCATTATGGTTTCACAATTATTTTATAACGAACGAGAGAAATAATAAATAGGCGTTTATACTATTATTAGACGTCGGAGGTGAAGCATGTGGAAAACTTAATATTCACCATTGATGTAGGCACCAGAAAAATGGCTGCAATTGTTGCTAAAAAAGATGAAAAACTTGTAGTGATAGGTTCTTCATATCGAGTCCATCATGACAGGGCACTAATAGACGGCCAGGTAGAAGATATAGAAGAAACCGCAAAACATATAAAACTCATAAAAGAAAAACTCCAACAGAGATTGGGTATAACACTGACCAAAGTTAACTTAGCCGTGGCAGGTAGAGGACTTAGAAGCATCAAAACAAGGGATGGTATTGACATCACCGGTGATGAAGTAAGTGAAGAAGAAATGAAACAAGCAGTATTACAAGCTTTACTAAGGGCACAGAGAGAATTTCCATCGGCAGGCTTAGTGGGATACAACATCAATGCATACTTCATAGACGGTTATATGACTCAAAATCCCAAGTATCGTCGTGGGAGAAAATTGGAAGCAGAAGTAATTGCCACCTTCTTACCAGAACAACCTGTTTTTGCCTTGATGAAGGCAGCTGAGTTAGCCGGTCTTGAGGTAACTTTTATCACATTAGAACCAATAGCTGCAATAACAGCAACAATCCCCCCTGAAATTAGATACTTTCATATAGCCCTAGTAGATATTGGGGGAGGAACCAGCGATATTTCTATAAGCAAAGATGGTAGAATCATCGGATATGATGTAATACCCATAGCAGGTGATGAAATAACAGAAGCTCTTTCCAATAAATATTTGCTACCATTTACGGCGGCAGAAAGAATTAAAATCAAACTAACAACAGAGGAGTATGTCCAAACTAGAGATATTTTAGGCAATAAAGTTACTATATCACAGGAAGAATATATGAAGACGATATATCCCATCGTAGACGAATTAACATCAAAGATTGCAGAAAAAATTATTAACTTAGGTGGTACCCCACCACGTGCTGTTATATTAGTTGGTGGAGGATCCCGAACTCCTCTTATAAGAACATTATTATCCCAAAAACTTAATCTTCCTCAGGAACGGGTTGGAATAAGATTCCCATTAGGAAGAGGCTTCAAAATTTTACCAAGACGCCTAGCCGATCCCGCATGGGCCGTTGCAGTTGGTACAACCCTACTTGCATCAGAACAGCAAGGAGTGCCACTTATTAAAGTCAACGTAAATGGTATACCCATTACACTCTTTAGCCTAACATCACCAACTGTAAAAGAAGCTCTTGCACGTTTAGGGCTATCCATCAAAAATTTTTACGGTAAGCCATCTCCTGGTATTGTTATTACCGTCGACAATAAACTTGTCTCATTTTCAGGAGATTTAGGAAAGCCCCCCAAGATCTTAGTTAACGGCAGTGAAGCATCTTTAGACACTCCTCTTAGTGATAATGATCAAATCATAATCCAAAAGGGGAAAGACGGCCACCCTATAAATCCTTCAGTAAATGAGGTGATAAACAAGGTGGCTCCGTCAATCTATGTAAACAACAAGAAAATTCATATAGATTTTAAACTCCTAGACGAAAACAAAAACATTGCCGATAAAATAGTCGATGGCAAAGTTTACAGCCTATATCCATCCACAATAAAAGATTTGATTGCTGAGTTGAAAAGCAACTTCCCTGAAATTCACCCATTAGAAAATATACCATTAGAAACCCCTCTTTCTCATCAAGAAAACATATTATTAGTCACACGCAAAGAAACAGATGTATCCTTAATTACACCTGAAAAGTCGGCCGACATAAATAAGAAAAAAATAACCATTATGAGCCCGCTTGGAACAAAAGAAATAGAATACCTTGAGGAAGACATTATAGCATCAGTATTATCGAGAATACCACAAATTTTATCGAAACTTATGGAACACGGAAACAAAATATCAATCTATCTTAATGGACGTAAAGTAGCATACTCTACTCCACTTTCACCCGGCGACACAATAGAATTAAAGGTAGAAGATTAAAACATCATCTTTATCTACCACTACTTCTAAGCAAGCATCCCAAATAACCCACTAAATATTGCTATAATAACTATGTCTTATAGAAGCCCAAAAAACCAAATAATCAAAAATACAACACATCCCACTTATATCTCAATTTGCTTTGTTTTACTTTCCTTTTTTACGCTAACAGATGCACGTACATTAACTAAGCATAAACATCAAATTTATACTGAGAAACCTTGGGTGCTTTAACCTGGCTCTCAATAATGAGCTTCTGAACAAGTTCTTCTTGGGCAGAAGCTTGATCCTTCACTATTTTCATAGCAATCTGTCTTTGAACATCACCTGCAGCAGACGCCTTATACATCATATTGTAAGCTCCCTGTGTATTGCCTACCATCATATTGATCACCTCCTCTAATTGGTATATCGGAAACATACAGCTAAAATTTAGACCAGTAAAAAAACAGGGGGAAATCCCCCTGTTTTTTTGAGTACCATTTTCAAGTGTTATTTAGCTGCTATCTTATCCAAAGCAGCCTTAATGGATTGGTCCAAGATTTCTACAGCAACATCTATGTGCTCCTTCTTAATAATCAGTGGAGGTGACACACGAATAACACTATAACCACACGGCAACATGATAAGTCCACGATGGAAAGCTTCATGAAGAACTGTATCACGAAGCTCGGGATGATATTCTTTAGTCTCTCTATTTTTAACAAAATCAATACCTATCATTAAGCCCTTGCCGCGTACAT
>CAZATH010000053.1:0-8980 GCA_964487995.1 uncultured bacterium | reverse complement strand
CTGGCTCCACCAAATCCCATAATACCCCTTAAGACAGTAGCACCTGCAAGACCCATCTCCTTGGCCTTTAGAACAATTGCCTCATACATGTGTTTTCCCTTATATTTCTTACACTTTTTACATCTATCGCTATCACCGATAAATATCCTGAGAAGCACATCTTCCTCTACTATCTTCATATAGTCCACCTCCCAACTATAATACCCAAGTAAGCAGCTACCAAACCCAGTACCACTTGGCCTATAATATTGAGCCATGATGTGGACATAGGCATATTAATACTCTCAAGCATATAAGATGAGAAGGTAGTAAATCCTCCAAGAAATCCTACCATTAGCAGTAACCTGTTTTCATAGGAAAGCAATCCAAAACCCTCCAAAGAAAAGAGAAAACCTATGAGAAAGGAACCAATCACGTTAACGGTAAACGTGCCCAGTGGAAAATCACCACCATATACACCTTGAACTGCTCCAGCAACGATGAAGCGGGACAAGGCTCCTAATCCTCCACCTAGAAAGACCATTATATATTTCAACGCTCCATCACCTCAAAAGAAATATCTAACCATGTGCTTTTGGTTACCGGAGAAGAGGAAGATATGTACACATCTTTTACACCACGAGAGGCAAGCCCTTTTACCCTTTCTGGTGTTATGCCTCCAGAAATTTCAATAACAGTAGAGGGAGAAACATCTCTAACAATCTCAATAGAACGAAGAATATCTTCATCGCTCATATTATCTAACATAATAATATCCACACCTAAGCCTGCTGCCTCTAACACCATGTCAGGTGTTTCACATTCCACCTCTATCTTTGCCGTATATGGCACATAACCCCTGATAACCTCTACTGCCCTAGTAATAGAACCAAACACCATAATGTGGTTGTCTTTTATCATCACAGCATCCATTAATGTAAGTCTATGGTTGGTAGCCCCTCCTATCCAAGAGGCATATTTTTCAAATAATCTAAGCCCCGGTGTGGTCTTTCGCGTATCAAGAAGCGTAAATCTTGGGGGTAAAGAGCTTACAAAGCGATATGTAGCTGTGGCAATACCACTAAGCCTCTGCAGGAGATTTAAATAAGCACGCTCCACCATCAAAAGCGCATAAGCAGGACCTTCAATATATCCCAAAACGTCACCTATGCGAAATCCTTCTCCGTCTACCACATGCCAAACAATATTGACACTCCTAGATATCTCTTCGTAAAAATACTTGGCAAAGATAGAACCAGCAAGTATTCCCTCATCCTTGGCAATAAACTCACCTCTCACCACCCTATGAAACTCGGGAACATCGGGAACAGATATATCGCCCAAATGCCAATCTTCATTCAAAAATCTACGGACACTTTCCCGTATATATAAAGGACTGAGCATTATCCACCCACCATCCTCTCCAAACACTGCTTAACATCTCTTAATTTTATATAGCTATGCCTCTTTTCTTTCCACTTATCTGGATAGTCCTCACGAAAATGAGCTCCTCTACTTTCAGTTCGCCACCACGCACTACAGACAGTAGCTCCAGAAAGATAATATTGAGCCCATCGCTGAGAACCGATATGCGTTTGTGAAATACCTCGTAATATTTTTGTTGCAATTTTTCTCAAACCAAAGCCATTACGCATAATACCGGCATGTCTACTCATCTGTCCCTTTAAATGTCCATCCTGAACCTCAACCACGTAATCTTTATGGTCAAACGTGGAAAAATCCGATATCGGTTCTTGCGTAGCATACCACCATGCACGAAATGTAGATCTATAACCCATTACCACACACTCAAGAAGGGAATTTGACGCCAACCTATTGGCACCGTGCAATCCTGTAGAAGCAGCCTCTCCAATCACCATCAATCTTTTGATATTGGTTTCCCCCCACCAATCAACATTGATACCACCGATATAATAGTGAGCTGCAGGATACACAGGAACAAGATCTCGGAGTGGATCAATACCTTCCTTTTGCAGAACAGCAACAATATGTGGAAATCTCTTCTGGATATCTATTCCCTTTTTGATAAGTGGAGAAAAATCAAGATATGCCCCTCCTCTCTTATGTATAGCTCTTGCAACTATATCCCGTGGTGCCAGTTCTGCCATGGGATGTTCATCAACCATAAAACGTTTACCACTGCTATCAAGCAATATAGCACCTTCTCCCCTAACGGCTTCCGTGATAAGAAATGCCCTTCCACCGCCAAAGAAAACGGTAGGATGAAATTGTATAAACTCTACGTCGCGAAGCTCCGCACCATAGTAAGAGGCAAGGGCAATACCAACACCATCTTGATCGGCATTACCTGTAGAATGAACATACATACCCGTATAACCACCTGTTGCCAAGATTACCGCTGAAGCATAAATATCCACTACCTCACTATTTTTGAACACTCTAACACCGTATATCTCATTTCCTGAAACCAACAAATCCACAAGCCTACCTTCTACTCTCTCCACACCTTTGGCGAATTTATAAAGATAATGCATCATGCCCTTACCTGTTTCATCTTTAATATGCAGAATACGCCTTCTCCTGTGGGCTCCCTCTTTGGTCATATTAAGTGTGCCATCGGGATTTTTATCAAACGGAATCCCAAGATGAACAAGATGAGAGACAATCTGAGCCCCTTCCGATATAATTCCCCGAGCAATATCTTCTTCCACAAGGCCATCACCGGCATCCACAGTATCTTTAAGGTGAATATCCACCCCATCTTCAGGTGATAATGCCGCTGCTATACCACCCTGTGCAAGCACGCTATTTGACCTTTCAATACCGCCCCCAACAACCCAAATGGTTGGTATAGAAAGGGCTTTTAGCCTCATAACCGCAATGAGGCCAGACAATCCAGCTCCTACAACCACAACACCTTTAAACTTCATGCTACCACCCTCTTACTATAGTCGCGGAAGGTAAAGAAGCTTAGGGGTATCAATGGGAATAGATACATAACCATCTCCCAAGCCTTTAATCTCTATATTCTTTCCCGATAAAATATCCCTCACACTCTCTGTGACCGTATCCCATGCTGTTCCAAGCTCTACATCTACCGAAGAAATATCTACCCCGGAAAGGTTAAAAATACCAAGCAGGTACTCCTCATCGCTGTAGCGAAGCAGGGCAAACACACCATCAGGTGCAGATACACGGAGGGGAACAGCATCTCCCTCTTGCCACACACCCAAGCTTCTACGCAGTTTGTTTAATCCCTTAAATAGATTAAACCATGCAAGATCCTTTCCCTCTGTATTCCACATGCCATACGATGAAAAAATATCAATTTTCTCCTTTTCTGCATATTCTTGTCCTTGAGAAATCATTGGCACTCCTGGAAGGAAATACATAAAAACAATCCAGTGTAGAAGCCTCTGGGGTTCTGCAATCATTGATGCCACCCTGGGCCAATCGTGATTTTCTAAGAAATTTACCAATACGCATCTTTCTGAATAGATATCGTTCATCATCCATACCTTAGAATACATATCAGAGTAGCTACCACTACCTGTCCATATAGCATACATCGTTTTATACAGTTCATAATTGTATATCGCATCAAATACCTGACATAGTTCATATTGAGGAGATTCAGAAAACCAAATTAGATTACCTTCTGGGTCTACCTGGTCTTTAACAAAGGTCCAGAAATCTGTCCTGATCAATCCGGCAACATCTGCCCTAAAACCATCAAATCCCATGTTTTTCCAATAAGCAAGCACATCGGCCAGATAATACCACAGATCTCCAACTTCAAAATCATAGTCGTATACATCCTCCCAATCATCTATTTCACGGGTAAAATTACCCTCTTCATCTCTTTTTATCCACTCCGGGTAATCATTAACAATAACACTATCGGTTGCCGTGTGATGTAAAACAGCATCATAAAGAACACGAAAACCACGACTATGGGCTTCTGATATGAAAGTTAGAAGGTCTCTTTCCCCACCAAGCATAGGATCTATTGCAAAGTAGTCTTTTATAGCATACGGAGAACCGTAAACACCCTTTCTATCCTTTTCACCTGTAGGATGAAATGGCATAACATAAAGCACATCTACGCCTAGCTCCTTCAGACGATCTAAGTCTTCGGTCATGGCACGAAAACTACCATAATATCGTGGAAACATTTGATAGATCACCCAAGTTGTATCAAACATCTTTACCCCTCCCTAAAACTCCACATCTTACTAGCAGTAATCTTTTCAATCGCAAAATCCTGTGGAATTTTTATTTTTCTAAGATCATGGACACTAATACGAGGTTTTGAAACTACCTTTTGAGGCACAAACTCACATCCAGGAGATGCTTTTTCTACCACTTTTCTCATACCAAAGCGTGATAGATGTTCAAAGATCTCCTCTTTGGCATATCCAGCCACAGGATGCATCACAGGCACAAAAGCACCTTTTTCAGTAAATGCCAGTGCATAAGGTGTCTGACTAGCCTGCTCTCCAACAATGGTTCCCATCGCTATGAATTGATACCCTCTCTTCTTGGCAATAAACGATGCCACCTTAAGCATGCTATATTTACACACCATACAGGTATTTTTCTTAAACTCCTTAGTAACCTGGGTAAGAAATTCTCGCCATGGCACCACAATGAGATTGATATATCCCTCAGGATACACATCGGCAATTGCCGAGGCAAGCCCCCTTACCCGCTGTGTCATAGCATCTACCCCTTGATCCATATAGATAAGTTCTACATCTACACCTCTGCGCATAAGAAGTAAAGCAGTCAAAACGGAATCAGGGCCTCCCGAAAACAATACACCTGCCTTTGCCTCTTCAACATGTGAAGGAAGCCCTTGCATACCATGGGCTTCTATGTTTATATCCCACATAACAAATTTTCCATCTCTAAGTTCTGCACCTATAGATACAGAAGTAACTTCCATAGGTTCGCTACCTTCATAATCCTCTACATCTAAAAATCTATTTTTCTGCAGCTGAGTAAGATAAGAGAGGATGTGTTTTTTATACATTCTTGACTTCTCCACATCATCTGTTTTATATATGAAGAAATAAGGTGCAATAGGACCACTTGGTGGTATAAACTCAGATAGCATATCCTTCCACTGTTCTTCAGGACCAATAATAACCTTGGAGACACGGGAAACGCCTGGTGTTGTTCTTAATAGTAGGATGACATCGTCTATATATTCTTCAGAAACATTGATCCACCACTTACCCCATTGCTGATAAGGAGATATTTCAATACCCCATCTCCTACCACGACGCTTAATATTCCTCATCAAAACATCGATCATACGATTTCTTGTTCCCTTAGACTTAATACCTATTTCTCCTCCCAGGCGGAACATCACCCTTACCTCCAAGTGCTGATCCCCCTTTCCAGAACAACATAGCGACTCTTTATCATCATGGCATCTTCTTCAAGTATGGGACTCTCAATAACCACAACTCCCTCTATCTCTCTATCAACCATTAGAGAGAGCCAGCCATCCACGTCAATAGTGGCATCGGCAAAAGGAAGATGTCGTTTTTCACCTTTGTCTCCAAACTCTATACCAGAAAAGTGAATATGCATATCCTTTAGAATATCTTTACCCATAGTCTTTTCCAACTTACTCAGCACATAATCCCAATCTTTATAACCATTAATCTTACCTATAGTTCGTGCCTGAAGGTGAGCAAAATCAATACATGGTTTCAACCTACCACCTGAAAGTTTATACAACTTTATTAGTTCATCAAGGGAACCAAATTGTGATGTTTTTCCCATCAACTCAGGTCTGATATCTATATAAATTCCTTCCTTATCAAGTTCCTCCAAGACTATTTCAAGCTCATGCCATACAATATTTAGCACCTCTTCCGAAGACCTACCTTGATACCAAGCAGGATGAAACACCACAGAAGTGGCACCGGCAAGATAGCCGATATATGCAGAATCAAATAGATACTTCCTACTATTTATCCGCTTTTCCTCTGAAAGAGAGGCAAAATTTATCCAATAAGGGGCATGAACTGTTAAGGTGAGCCCAAGCTTTTCAGCAGTATACCTCACATTTTCAGCCATCTTGGGCTTTAGGTATACTCCCCTTACAAACTCTAGTTCCATTCCATCGAGACCCAATTCGGCCAAATACTCCAGCCCCCCTATCACACTCCTATCAGGAGCTGATAGGGGGATACCTGCGGTAGTTATTTTCAACATTGATAAAACTCCTTTCTACTTAGAAACTATCTCCTCGTACCTATTTTGAGCTCTGGTTTCATATGTAAGTACAGCACCCATAAATGCCACTAATGCCAATACAAACAAAAACCAAAAACCTTTTACATATCCATCTATACTATACACCTTGACACCATCAACTACCTTTAAAACATAACCATCTAATATCTTTCCAAACCACGGTCTGGCAATGGCAGAACCAAGAAAACCTCCCATATTGACAATAGAGGTGGCAATACCCGAAAACCTTGGCATGTTTACCTCTTTAGACGCCGTATAAGATATGATAAGACCAGCAGATGTAAATCCTATAAGGAAAAACATCGTATAAAGAGGCCATCCAATACCAAGCCAACCAGATTTAATTCCCCATATCATTATTGGATATAAAGATGCATATATTCCAACAATAAACGCCATATAAAACCTTCTACTCTTCAGTATATCTGAGATACTACCATGGGTTACAGCACCAACCATATGTCCCACGATAGATGCCATAACATATCCCGCCGCTGCGGTTTTGGATATATGATAAACATCTTGTAAGAATTTATTACCCCACTGAGCAGAGAATGCAATAAACGAGGCATATATTCCAAAGAAGACAAGCATAGGAAACCAGGTATACTTATTTCTCAAAGCTGAGATTAAGCCTTCCCAAATAGAAACATTACTATGCTCATATTTATCACCCTGAGGTGTATTTCTGACAAAGGCAAATATTAATATGGAAATAATAAGAGAAGCCACACCGATAATCACACTGGTATTACGCCAGCCATACTTTTCAATCATAACCACAAGAGGAGTTTCAGCAATAAGTGCACCTATTTTACCCATAAATACCGTTAAACCAGACATACGGGTAAACTCTGTAGGTGAAAACCATGAAGCCTGAATACGAAGTGTAGATATAAATATTACACTGACACCAATACCAATAATAAACCTACCAACCATCACCATACTAACCGATGGTGCATAGGCAAATATTAAAGAGCCCAAAAACGTTACAAGCATACCTGATGCTGCCGTATATCTCGGACCAATAGAATCTGCAAGCATACCGGCAGGAAGTTGCATAAGCATGTAAGCCCATGAATACATGGCACCAATCATACCGATAACCGAAGCTGTAGTGCCAAATTCTTTCATAATAAAATCTCCCATACTACCCATAGAATAACGGTGGAAAAACACAAGCATATAGGCTGTTACCATAACCCCCCACACAAACCACTTCTTATAACCTGCACTTTCTGACATAAAGACACCTCCTGACGTGGCATAGTTTACCAAATTATAACATCACTCTCGAAGCATTTATTTTTGATAGCTCTCTGGATTACGATGCATCTTTATAGTATGATTTTGAAAATATTTGCTATATAATATTTCATAGAAAATCACCCTCTCCGAGTCTATGGAACCCCCAGGGCTCCATAGACCGATAGGGTATGGCCGGCAACGGTCATGCCTGCTGCTGCAAAGGAGAGGAATAAGGGAGGGTGATATTTATGAGTTACGGCGGATGGGCCGGAAAGATTCTTCGTGTCAACTTAACCACAGGTGAGATTACCGTAGAGCCCCTTAATATGAAATGGGCTAAAGATTATGTAGGTGGAAGAGGACTTGCAACTAAGTACTTCTTCGAAGAAGTTCCACACAACGTATATCCACTATCTCCAGAGAACAAACTTATATTTGCTACTGGTCCTGCCACAGGTACTAATGCACCAACTGGCGGTAGATACATGGTCGTTACCAGAGGTCCACTAACAGGCACTATTGCATCTTCTAACTCCGGTGGATTCTTTGGTGCCGAACTTAAGAAGGCAGGATGGGACATGATTATCTTTGAGGGTAAGGCGGAAAAACCCGTTTATCTCTACATCAATGACGACAAGGTAGAGCTCAGAGATGCATCTCATCTATGGGGCAAAGGTGTATCGGCAACAACCAGAACACTGAAAGAGGAAATTGGAGACGACAAGATAGAGGTAGCAGCCATTGGTCCTGCCGGTGAAAACCTTGTAAAGTTTGCAGCAGTCGTTAACGATGAGCACCGTGCTGCAGGTCGTACTGGTGTTGGTGCCGTAATGGGTTCGAAAAATCTCAAGGCCGTGGTAGTTAGGGGGCATGGCCAAGTTAAGATTGCTGATCCCGAGAAATTCAGAGATGCCCTTGTTAAATCTATGCAGAAGATCAAGGAAAATGGTATCACAGGACAAGGTCTACCCAACTACGGAACAGCTGTACTGGTCAATATCATTAACAAGGCAGGTATATTCCCAACCAGAAACTTCCAAACAGGTGTATTTGAACTTGCAGAAGAGATATCCGGTGAAACTTTAGCAGAGAAATATCTTGTAACCAACAAAGGTTGTTTTGCATGCCCAATTGCATGTGGTCGTGTAACCAAGATAAATGGTGAAGAGGGAGAAGGTCCAGAATACGAGTCCATATGGGCACTTGGTGCAGACTGCGGTATCGGTGATCTGAAAGCCGTTATTAAAGCTAATTACATATGCGATGATATGGGACTTGACACCATATCTGCTGGTGCTACCATAGCCGCTGCTATGGAGATGTATGAAAAGGGTATTATACCCAAAGAAGACATTGGAGATGGTCCAGAACTCAAATTTGGAAATGCAGAAGCACTACTATACTGGCTTGAAAAGCTTGCCAAGAGAGAAGGTTTGGGAGACAAACTTGCCGAGGGTTCCTATCGTCTTGGTGAAATGTATGGTCATCCAGAATA
>CAZATH010000052.1:0-8993 GCA_964487995.1 uncultured bacterium | reverse complement strand
TAACTAGCGTATCTTCTATCTCTTGATATCTCTCCAGTGCCTTCATGCCTGTATATGCCTCAATTCTTCTTACACCGGTCGATACAGATCCTTCGTAAATGATCTTAAGCATACCGATATCTCCTGTTGCCGACGCATGTGTTCCACCACACAGATCAAGTGTCCAACCATCACCGATTTCAACCACTCTGACCTCTTCTCTGTACTTGTCCATAAATTCGGCTATTGCCCCTCTTGACAGAGCTTCTTCTAATTTCATGTGGTGCACTTTTACCGGCATATTCATTAGTATTGCCTCAAGCACCCTTCTTTCTATTTCCTTTTTCTCGTTGGGTTTCAATGCCTCAAAATGTGTGAAGTCAAATCTAATATAATCAGGTCCTACCATTGAACCAGCTTGAGATACGTGATCACCTAGTATATCTCTCATAACTTTATACATAATATGGGTGCCCGTATGTGCTCTTCTTATGGCTGCTCTTCTCTCATGATCAATTTCAGCATGGACTGGATCATTTACCTTGACTTTGCCTTTAACTACCTTTCCGGTGTGCAGGAATACCTTTCCATCAAGGTGTTTTTGAACATCATATACCTCGATTTTTCCATCTCTGCTTTCAACATAGCCATAATCAGGTATCTGTCCACCACTTTCTGCATAAAATGGTGTCTTATCAAGAACAAAGGATATTTCATCGCCTTCTTTTGCCTCTTCTACTGCCTTGCCATCCTTTAGGATGACCATTAATGTGGCATCTTCCTCTTCCTTTTCGTATCCAACAAACTCAGATGCAAAACCTTCGGGAAGTGCCTTTTTAAGTTCGTTATCTATCAATTCTTTCTGGCCACCTTTCCAAGAAGCTCTACTTCTCTCCCTTGCTTTTTCAAGCTCTTCATTCAGTTCATTTTCCTTAATGGTAAAACCCATTTCCTGAAGGGTATCTTTGATGAAGTCTACCGGCACCCCATATGTGTCGTATAGTTTAAATGCCTCTTTACCTGTAAGGAAGTTTCTTCCCTCTTTTCTTGCCTTTTCTACGTAGTTTTCTAATATGTTGAGACCTTGGCCTATGGTGCGGAAGAAGTTTTCTTCTTCTGCCTTTAAAATGGAAGTTGTGATCTTCATCTTTTCTTCTATTTCTGGATATACATGTTTGTATCTTTCAACAACGACTGGCACGATATCGTAAAGGAACGGTTTCTCTAACCCGAGTTTTTTACCAAACCTCAACGCCCTCCTGATAACCCTTCTAACTACATAACCTCTGCCTTCATTAGAAGGATAGGCTCCATCTGCGATAACGAATGTGAGTGCTCTTATATGATCCATTACGACACGATAGGCAGTGGTATATTCTCCCCCTTTGGGATCGTATGGCTTTCCTGTTAAATCTTTCAAGTAATCTAGTATAGGTTTAAAGAGATCTGTCTCAAAGTTAGATATGGTGCCCTGCATAATAGATGCCATTCTTTCCAGTCCCATACCGGTGTCAATACCTTTTCTCTTAAGTGGATGCAGGTTGCCCTCTTCATCTTGGTGGTATTGCATAAAAACCAAGTTCCAAAATTCCCGGAAGCGCTCACATTCTGATGCAGGTCCCAGTTCAGGATGTTCACATGGCCAGTCTTCTCCCATATCAAAGTGTATTTCTGTGCAAGGTCCACATGGACCTGTTGGACCAGGAGGTCCCCAGAAGTTATCATCTTTACCCATTCTCACTATGCGATTATCGGGAACACCGATTTTTTCACGCCAGATTTTATATGCCTCTTCATCATCTTCATAAATAGAAACCCAAAGTCTCTCTTTGGGTAGTTTCCATACCTCAGTTATCAATTCCCATGCAAATGAGATAGCCCCTTCTTTGAAGTATCTTCCAAATGAGAAGTTGCCTAACATTTCAAAGAATGTGTGATGTCTTGTTGTTCTCCCGACATTTTCCAGATCGGACGTTCTAAAGGATTTCTGCACAGTTGTGGCGCTGTCAAAAGGTGGTTCTTTTTTCCCTAGAAAGTATGGTTTGAACTGTACCATTCCAGCCGTTGTAAAAAGTAAGGTGGGATCATCTGGTATAAGACTACTAGAGGGTAAACGTTTATGTCCTCTTTTTTCAAAAAATTCTAAGAAAGACTCACGTATCTCATCACCACTAAGTGGTTTCATCTACTTCACCTCCTAATGGGTCATTTACTTATAGTATAATACATATATATTATTCTCCTCTTAAGGAGGCGAAAGGATATGAAGTATATTCAAAACGTATTGGTTATCCTGTTCCTTATTGTCTTGTATCCACTTTCTGTAGACCTTTTAGGTGCAACCACGCCATCTGATAAACCAGGTTTACACCTTGCCACTTTCACGGGATTTGTTGTTGTTCCTACTGTTGTAGCTTATCTGATGTATTTATACGTTGACAAGGTGGATTCTAGAGAAAAGTAGGTATTGGTATTTACCAGTTTTGCATAGTTTAGTGGTGTTTACTATATCCTATTTGTTTGATATACTTAACTGTTAAGTTGTAGGTTTGATAATATAAAGCTTGGAGGTGGTAGTTATGCCGTATGTAAATACTAAAGTAATACTTGACAAAGCCAACAAAGAGTATTATGCTGTGCCTGCATTTAATATCAACAATCTGGAGTTTTTGCAGGCTATTTTAGAAGGAGCCGTCTTAGAAAGTGCCCCTGTAATTATAGAAACCAGTGAAGGTGCTATTAAGTATGCCGGTAGTGGTGATCCATATTTGGGTGCAAAAGTTCTTGCCCAGATGGTGAGAAGTTATGCAGAAACTCTTCCTATTCCTGTTTCTCTACATCTTGACCATGGTAAGCATCTTGAGTATATTATGGCCGCTATTAAAGCTGGCTATGGTTCTGTGATGATTGATGCTTCTGACAAACCTTTTGAGGAAAATCTGCGTATTACAAAAAAAATTGTTGAGATAGCCCATGCTGCCGGTGTATCAGTGGAGGCAGAACTGGGAACTTTGGCTGGTATAGAGGACAATGTGCAGAGTGCCGAGAGTATTCTTGTCAACCCTGATGAGGCTGAGCAGTTTGTAAAGGAAACAGAGGTTGACTTCTTGGCACCAGCTATAGGTACATCCCACGGTGCTTTTAAATTTAAAGGAGAGCCCAAGCTAGATATAGAGAGACTTAAAGAGGTCAAGAAGAGAACCGGCATACCTCTAGTTCTTCATGGTGCCTCCTCTGTTCCTCAAGATATGGTTACCCTTGCCAATGAGTATGGTGCCAAATTAGAAGGTGTTAAAGGTGTTCCGGCAGATCTCCTTGTAGAAACAGTAAAAGGTGGTATTAATAAGGTTAATACAGATACCGATCTTCGTATTTCCTTCTTGGCTGGTATGAGAAAGCATCTTGCCGAGAATCCTTCTCAGTTTGACCCGAGAAAGTATCTTGGTGAGGGCAAAAAATATGTTGTTCAGGTGGTAAGAGATAGATTGAAGTTGCTTGGTGCATCGGGGAAAGCATAATCTACTGAAGTGTTTATTTATGGAGGGGGAAGGTTTTACCTTCCCCCCTTTTTGTTAACATTGTTGTTTGTTTAAAAACAATGTTTAGGCGGTAAAATATATATAGTAATCACAGTGCTAAAGGAGCGGGTGCTATGGATATAGTTGCTCGAAGAGGACTTCTAAAGGATGTGTTTGACATTAAGTATCATAATGGATATTTTTATCTTGCTGCCTCATGGAGAGATCCTATAGATGGTGAAAGTATGCGTTCTGGAGTGGTACGCTTGAAAGTTGAAAGTGATCTTGCTACAGATATTGAATACCTTCTACATGGAAAAGAGGCCTATAAGGTTGAAGTTAACGACAAATTTATTGTACTTTCAGGCACCGGTTTATGGATTTATGCCCGCAAAGGTGAGGAACTTATTCCGCTTAAAAAGGAAAATGGCACCCTTGTTGTTGATATTAAACTCGTTGATAACATTGTGCTTGCTGTTGTTGGTAGTGTTTTTAGCACCTATCTGATTGCCTATGAGATCACAGAATCGGGTGTGAGTGATGTAGGTATATTTTTTGATGAAAATATGTCAAGTTTGTTTGTCCTTGATAGAAATCATATTGCCATAAGATCTGGTAATGATGTTATTGTTTTAGATATTTCAGATCCCTCTAATATGAAAGAGATTAGCAGATACGATGATGTGGGTATTTTACTTGCCTTAAAGTCGCCTGGAATAGCTGTATTAAAGAAAGATAATAATCTTAAACTGTATAGACTTCCTGAGAAAAAGTATGTAGGTATGGTGAAAGATATAGGTGATGTGGTCTCCTCTTTTATAGATGGATATAGCCTTTATGTGTTGAAAAACACAGGGGAGATTATGAGGTTTTCACCTGGAGATGATAGATTGCTGTTTACAGTTGACGGTTTTGCCACAGCCATTTACGAAAAAGATGACATCTTACTGGTTGGATTTGAGGGTGATGGTCTGTTGATATGGAAAGATGGTAATAAGAGATGGTTTAGGTCTTTTAGTCCATGGTATGGAGCAATTAGAGATGAAAATCGCTTGCTTCTCAGTGCAGTAGAAGGGACTATCGAACTGGATATTACCCATCCTGATAAACCTTCAGAGATATCAAGAGCTGGTGGGTTCTGGGCATGGCATCTTGAGAAAATAGATGAGTACATATATGTTGGAGGTATATGGTCCTCTCGGGGTGTAGGAGATATTATTAAAGAATTTTTTAAAGGAAGAATTCTGTATAATGGACTTGTTATCTTGAAAAAAGAAGATGATAATCTGAAGGAGATAAGGCGTATTAAGCTTCCCGAGACTAAGTCGTCATTTACCACATACGATATTTATATTAAAGATCCATTGCTGTTTGCTGTGTCCGATAGTGGGATCATAGTGATGGATATATCAGATAGGGAAAATCCCAAGGTAATTTATCAAGATAGGGGATATCATGTTAAGTATGTGTGGTTTGAAGGTAATAGGGCGTATGTGCATTTATATCCCACTGGGGATGTATTGGTATTTGAACTTAACGGTACCAATGTGAAAAAAATTGGAAGGGTACGAGATGTTGGGTACATTCAGGTTGGGTACCAGGCATTTGGGGGTAGAGCAGGTATTAGGTATATATCAACATCATCTGGTGAACTGAAGGTCATTGGGGGACTAGATGTTGGAATGGTGGAAGACGGTGTCTCCGATGGTAAGAGACTATATGTTTCTGCATATCATGAAGATAAACATAAGTTGTGGATTATAGATGGTAGTAATGTTGAGGAGTACACTACACCTTATCTTAAAAACCTGTTGTATAAGGATGGTTATCTGTATGCATCTGCGCAGGTTGAGGGTAAACAGTGGGATATTATCAAATACGATGTTAAAGGTGAGCTGAAAGAAGTGGAGAGAGTTAAGGGTATGGGAGATATATTCAATCATGCAATGTTGATAGGAAAGTATTTATATTTCTTAGATGGTAGAAGGGGCATAGCCATTCTGGAGGTTTAATTGTGGTCTGTATAGAGAACGGTTCTCTTGTATGCGTTAAGAAAGGTGCCAATTTAATAAGAAATGGAGAAGTAGTGGCCTTTCCAACAGAAACGGTATATGGTCTTGGAGCAGATGCATTTAACGTTGAAGCAGTAAATAGTATTTTTAGGTTAAAGGGAAGACCGGCCGATAATCCTCTGATTGTTCATATTGATTCTTTAGAATGGACAAAATTTTTATATAAAGAAATTCCACCATGGGCAAATAAGATGATGCAGATGCTTTGGCCTGGTCCGCTTTCCATCATACTTCCGGCATGTTCGTGTGTGCCTTCGGTAGTGCGCGGAGGGCTTCCCACTGTTGCCGTTCGTATGCCTGCCCATCCATATGCTCTTAAACTAATAAAATATGCCGGCACTCCTATTGCCGCTCCAAGTGCTAACTTGTCTGGAAAGCCAAGTCCCACTTCGGCAAGACATGTATTTGAAGACTTCGGCGAAGATGTGTTTATTATTGATGGTGGAGCTGTGGCTGTTGGTGTAGAATCTACCGTTGTCGATGCAACATCTATTCCTTTAAAGATATATAGATTGGGGGCCGTTACACCTGAGGATATAGAAAGTGTCACTGGCAAACCTGTTGAGATACATGTAAAACCCAGAGATGGAAGGCCCCTTTCTCCCGGTCATGCCTATAGACATTATGCGCCGTCTAAACCATTGTATGTGTTTAGAGATGAGAAAACATTTCTTGAATTTGTAAGGGAGAGAAATCCTATTGTGATTGCACCTCAGAAGTATCATTGGGTATCGGATAGGTTTATATCGCTGGGTAGTTCACCGGTAGATGCGGCTTCTTTGTTGTATATGGCACTTAGAGATGCCGATAAGATGGAAGGGGATATCATTGCAGCGATAATGGTAGAACCTGTTGGTGTAGGTCTTGCAGTTAATGAGAGGATGAGTAGGGCGGCTACATATATATTAGGGGGTGAATAACATGAATGTTTCAGCGGCTATTAAACCAATTATTTGGGATGAAACGTTTGGAGTATTGAAAATGTTGGATCAAAGAAAACTTCCCAGGGAAGAGGTGTGGATAGAAGCAAAGAGTGCAGAAGATGTGTATACAGCAATTAAAGATATGATCGTCAGGGGAGCTCCTCTTCTTGGGATTGTTGGTGTTTTTGGTTTGGTATTGGCTATTAGTGAGCTTGAGGCAAGTGGTCATTATACGCCTGAGAAATTTTTAGAGATAGCCCGCAAACTCAAAGAAGCCAGACCGACTGCTATTAACTTATCCAAGGAAATTGATAGGGCTTTGGAAGAACTTCCACTTGAAGATGCTATGCCTTTTGAAATACGCACCCTACTTATAGAGAAGGCACGTGCCGTTTTGAAGAGGCAGCAAGAAGAAGATATGGCTATTGCACGTAATGGTTTGGAGATATTTAGGAAGATGGAAGACATTCGCATTATGACCATATGTAATACAGGTGCTTTAGCCACTGGTGGTATTGGCACGGCACTCGGTGTTATTAGGGCTATATGGTGGGCTCATAAGAAACTTCATGTTTATCCCCTTGAGACCAGACCATTTCTTCAGGGAGCCAGACTAACAGCTTATGAGCTGAAAATGGAGCGTATACCGTTTTCTCTGATTGCCGATAGTGCTGCTGCTATCACAATGAAGGAGAAATCTATAAGGGCAGTTATTGTAGGAGCAGACAGGATTGCTAGAAATGGTGATACTGCCAATAAAATTGGCACTTTAATGCTAGCCACACTTGCCCACTCGTTGGGTATACCATTTTTTGTTGCTGCACCTGTTTCAACGTTTGATTTTTCCATTTCCTCTGGAGAAGAGATACCCATTGAGGAGAGGAAGAAGGAGGAAGTACTAAAGTGTGGTGGATGTCAGATAGCTCCTGATGGGGTGGATGTATACAATCCTGTGTTTGATGTTACACCCCATCATCTTATAACAGGTATTATCACAGAACTGGGTACCATCTGGCATCCTTCTGAGGAAAGTATAAGAGAATTTTTTGCCGCTACCGCCGATAAATAGATGGGATAAAATATATATAGAGGTGAGATGGCATGGTGAGTGGTATATCGGCTTATAGGTTTGTGCCGGTTGATCCAGTTAGAAAAATGGTGCCTGTGAGAAGGGCAGGTATAACTCGCTCCGATAATTCAAGAATTGCACGTAGGGCGCGATACGATGCTATTAGAATGCAAACCTATGCTCCATATAGAAGTGCTAGAAACCGTATTGGTTCAGGTAAACGTGTGAGTAGTGCTGAAAAATCTAAATATTTTGTTCGCAGAAGACTTGATACGTACGCATAAAGATGATAAAATAACATTTGCAATGTGCCGAGGTGGCGGAACTGGAAGACGCAGGGGACTCAAAATCCTCTGGGCCCTAAAGCCCGTGCGGGTTCGAATCCCGCCCTCGGCACCATTTTTATTTTTGACATCCACAACCGGATATTGACCTTTCCCTGTGAGATAATATCTTTATTATTTTTAGATCCTCTATTCTGATACCAAAAATGACACATTTATGTTGTAATATAATTGTGTACATCTAAAAGTTCACAATACCGCTTGGAAAGGAGGGTGTGTGTATGGACAAGAAAGCTCTTGTTAAGGCCATCGCCGAAAAAACCGGACTTCCTCAGAAGCAGGTAAAGGCTGTGGTGGATGCATTTACCGAAGTTGTTATGGATACACTAAAGAAGAAAGAGGAAGTTAAGCTCACAGGTTTCGGTACTTTCACTGTAGCAGAGCGTAAGGAGAGAACTTACATCAACCCGCAGACCAAGGAACCCATTAAAGTTCCCAAGAGAATTGTGCCTGTTTTCCGTGTTGGATCTAAGCTCAAAGCCGCTGTAATGGAAGAGGCAAAGAAGACCAAGAAGAAAAAACCCTGCAAGAAGAAAAAGAAGAAATAAATAGGCGGGTGGTTCTAAAAAGGGGGACTCTGTCCCCCTTTAAATATTTTTGACCAAAGATCTGTATAGAGAAGTTATGTATGCCACTTAGATACATTTTGAATGTTAAAGATAACCATGAGTTTGCGAGATGTTTTTCCTTTGTGGTTCAAGTTGGAAACTTGGATCCCATTATTTAAATAATCTTTTGCGAGGTATTTCTAATGGGTAAGCTATTCATAGGCCTATGGTAGGTTTACAATGGTTGGTGAGTGGAAGTTGTGTCTGTATATAATGCTAACAATTCTTTTCCCAGCCTAAGATGAGCAGTGTTTATTGTAAATCATTCCCTTAGTGTAAGAACATAAAGCATATTAAGGCATGGGTTGTTGCTATTCCCCCTGTTTTATGGTCAATTTGTATATCTGCTATCCTTGTAAGAAGTAATATCACAGGTTTGAGGTTATTAGGATATTTTACGGTGTTTTGAATAAGCCTTGTCAATATCTTTGTTGCTGATGTTATTTTAAAATGTTAGTTGACCAGCAAGGCAAGTTTTCT
>CAZATH010000051.1:0-9071 GCA_964487995.1 uncultured bacterium | reverse complement strand
TCAATCTTCACCGGTCTTCTGGTGGATACCATACTGATAAGTGTTGATGTTGTCAATAGAACTTTAGGGTTTCTTTCTCCACGATATGTTATCTACTATTCGTATTACGGCATGACTGTGGTGATGATTTTTACTTATCTTGCCATTGTTTATGATTATATACTTGCCTATGAAAATATAAGTCGAGAGCAGATAAGGGCTAAGTTGATGGAAGAATTTTCTGAACTTGATCCCCTTACAGGTGTTTACAACAGACGAGCCCTAGAGCGGTTGGTTCATAGAAAGGGAAGATTATGTTTTTTAATGATAGATATTGACCACTTTAAAAGCATTAATGATCAATATGGACATATGGTCGGCGATGAGATATTAAAGAAGGTGGTTTCTATTATTAGAAAACATCTACGAAACAATGATATTTTAGTTAGGTACGGTGGAGAGGAGTTCCTTGTCATTTTGGGTGGTATTCTACCAGATGCTGCTTATTACGTAGCCGAAAGGATTCGTAAGGCTATAGAAGAGTATGAGTTTGTTGTAAGATCAAAATACATAGATAAATTACACCTTACAGTTTCCATTGGAGTGTGTTGTGGTAATGTTGATGATGAAGATGGTGATCATGCTCTATGGGATCTTATATCACGGGCAGATGATAACCTATACAGGGCTAAAGAGAGTGGAAGAAATCAAGTTGTTAGTGGTGGATGTTATGGCAATGCTTGACATATGGTAAAGCCAAACCTACTATATTTTCTATGTCGTGAAGATGTACGCTTAAAGTTAGGTTTTGATACAGATAAGTGTATGAGACCCGTGAGGAAAACGCCGCTTATATTTATCACTTCATAATAGCTATGTTGGTGATATAAGCAGGTAGGTGGAATAGAGCCAGGAAGAAGAAAGAAATAATTATAAGATAACAAAAAGTCGGTTATTGGAAGAAGTCCAAGCTAAATTAGTACCTGAAATAGTGATTCTTCAGAAAAAGGGGCTATTATTACTACTGTATTAATGGTAGAGGATTTGATGCTATGAGAGGTTAATTTAACTCTATTATCTTCATTTATGAAGTTGTAAGCAATATTGGGTATTTGCTAACAGTTAAGACAGGTATAGAGAGTAGCGTAAATATGTTATATGTGATAGTATAAAGCCCGTTAGGGAACCTATTACCGATGTCCATATTTGCTTTGGTATATACTGTAATAGAAAAGGCGATACCACAAACTGAGTTGTGATTGTTATTATAAATGGAGATAACTTGTATGTTGGTTCTAGCCGGATATTATATCAAGGTGGAAAGATGCTATGAAAATACGTATTATTGTGGATTCGGGAAGTAATTTGTATGCCGATGAGATAGACAGATACGATATAGGGTGGATACCCCTACACATTGTATATCCCGATGGAAAGGTCATATTGGATAGTCCAGAACTTGGTGAGAATATGTATGATGATATTATATCCGGCAATCTCTCAACTTCCCAACCTACCCCTGAAAAAATAGCACAGGTATTTGAGGAAACACTACGAAAATATGATTATGGTATTTATCTAGCGATGTCTTCTGCACTTTCAGGTACTTATATGGCTGCCAGGATGGTTTTGTCTGATATGAAAACAGATCGTATAAAGGTTATAGATAGTAGACAGATTACCATAGGGGTAGATGTTCTTGTGATGAGGTTGATAGATGAGATACAAAGAGGTATAGATCCATACAAAATAGAGGATATGGTAAGGCACTTTCGTGGGAGACAAAGATTCTATTTTCTTCTTGAAACCCTTGAGCCACTAATAAGAGGTGGTCGTATTGGTAAGGCAAAGTATATTATGGGAAGTGTTTTAAAGATTGTGCCACTTCTGGTGATTGATGAGGAAGGTTATATTGATGCGTATAAAAAGGCACGGGGAGTTCCTAAGGTAATAAAGATGATAAGGGAATATGTGGAGGGGGATGTGATTAGCGATAACTTTGATATGCATGTGGTAATAGGAAGGCCTAAACATAAGGCTATATTGCCCTTTGCCGAGGAGTTGGCTGAAAAATATGGTGCTAAAATTAAGTTGGTAAGACCGCTGACAGCCATTCATGTTGGGATATGGGGCATAGGTGTGTCTTATATAAAGGAGGGATAATGTGGATATAGGAATTGTTGTCGATTCGGCAAGTAATTTTACACCTCAAGAGGTTGAAGAGTATGGATTTGGATGGGTGCCTCTTCATCTGGTGTATCCCGGTGGAAAAGAAATTCCAGATACGCCAGATCACTTGCTGGATCTCTACGATGATATTGCCACAGGCAAACTTACCACTTCGCAACCTTCACCAGATGATATCAAGAAAGAGTTATTGTCAATGCTAGAGCGGTATTCTAAGGTGATATTCTTTACACTCTCTTCGGCTTTGTCGGGCACCTATCGCACAGCTAAGATGGTTGCTGCTGAGATTGGTTCGGATAGGATAAAAGTTATTGATACAAGACAGATGGCAACGGGTATAGATGTTCATGTGCTTGCTGTAAGAAAATGTCTGGAAGAAGGCAGATGTTCCTTTGACAAAGTAGAAGAGTATGCCAAAAGTCTTTGGGGTAAGGCACAGATCATGTTTCTTCTTGAAACTCTTGAGCATCTTGAGCGTAGTGGTCGTATTAGTAAGGTAAAGTCAATTATTGGTTCTATGCTTCGGATTATGCCTATATTCTATGTTGATGAAGAGGGATATGTTAATGCATATGATAAGGTGAGAGGAAGTATCAAAAAGGGGTTAAGGGTGCTGGAGAAAATATTTGATAGTAGGAAGATAAGAGATGAAATCCAACCCCGTATTATTATTGGAAGGCCTAAACATCCAGAGCTTGTGAAGTTTGCGGATTATTTGGCTGAAAAATTTCACGGTGTGATAAGATATGTAAGACCTACAACGGCTGTTCATACAGGGATTTGGGGAGTAGGTATGTCTTGGGTAGATGAGTAGAAGGTTTATTCTTTCCCTCTCAAGTGGTGGTTCCCTAGGGTATGCCCATATTGGTGTACTTAAGGCATTTGTAGAGACAGGGGTAGAGATTGTTGCAATCCCAGGCACGTCTATGGGAGGTATTGTTGGTTCGCTGTTTGCCTTGGGAATAACTCCCTATGATATAGAAGATATCTTTAAAAGCATTATGGGAAATATTTCTGTGTTTACCCCTGCTGCGATGCTACATCTTGGTATAAGTATAGGTCCCTTGGCATTTTTAAGGCACATGCTAAGGGGGGGTAGTATAGGCAAAGCAAAAATACCCCTATATATCTATGCCACTGACATGTACATGCGAAGGCCATATCTGTTTAAGCCTGAAGAGAGTTTATTTATCGCACTCAGGGCAACATCTTCTATACCAGGTGTGTTTCCACCTGTTAGGTATAGGGATATGTTACTGGTTGATGGTGGTATAGCGCTTCCTCTGCCTGCCAATGATGTTATCAAACATAAAAGTGGAGGTGTTATTTCTGTGGGTATTGATGTTTATGGAGGCACACTTTTAAATATTCGAAGTAGGCGTTCTTCTGTGATTGATGCATATAGCCTGATTATGAGCAGACACGGTAGGTGTAGGGGTAAAGGTTTGGATTTTATCATATCTCCTAATCTTAGCGGTTATAACAATCTCATGTACGATAGGGTTTCGGAAATTGTTGAGAAGGGATATATTGCAGGTTCAGAGTTTTTAGAATCCTTATATAAAAGGGGGCTTTTGTAAAGCCCCCTTCTAGTCGTGTATAAGCTTCCGGAGCTTTTTGCTCCTGTGGGGACTACGCAGTTTTTTCAGCGCTTTTTGAAGAATTTGTCTGACCCTTTCCCTTGTGATGCCGAAGTGCTGTCCTACGTCGTCAAGACTTCTTTCAATACCATCGTCTAAACCATAGTATAGTTTGATAATTTCCCTTTCCCTTTCAGGCAGTTCTTCAATGATCTTTCGCAGGCTCTCTTTCATCTCACGTCGTGCTACATATTCTTCAGGTTTTTCTGTGTTGGGATCTTCAATAAAATCGCCAAAGTGGGTATCTTCTTCATCACCTATGGTTGCCTCTAGCGACTTGGGATCTTGGATGGTTGTCTCTATATCTTTTACCTTATCCACATCAATACCCATTACTTCTGCTATCTCTTCTGCTGTTGGTTCTCTGCCTAGTTCGTGATACAGTTCTTTCTTAATTTTTAGGTATTTATTACGTGTCTCTACCATGTGCACAGGTATTCTTATGGTTCGTGATTGATCCGCGAGTGCCCTTGTGATAGCTTGTCTGATCCACCATGTTGCATATGTGGAGAATTTATATCCCCTCCGCCATTCAAATTTTTCAACAGCCTTCATTAAACCAATGGTGCCCTCCTGTATGAGATCCATAAAATCCATCCCTCTACCTGTATATTTTTTGGCTATAGAGACCACCAACCTTAAATTGGATATAATTAACCTTTCCCATGCATACTCTGCCTCTTCCTTCAACACTTCTAGTTCCCAATCGTCTACGGGATCATCACCCTGTTCTTTTAGAAAAGTTGCCTCTTCATCTGTCAATTCTTCTCCTCTGTCTAGTTTTTCAAGAATTTCTTTTTTCTTAAGTAGGTTGTTGTATTCTTCTATCTTCTGTGCCAAGGCTTTCTCTTGATCGGCTGTAAGAAGGTTTACCTGCCCAATCTCTTGAAGATATGTTTGCACCAATCCCAAAGCCCTTTGGGCACGAGAGTAGGTATGTATTTCTGAGAAAAGGTCCTCTTCGCTCTCTTCTTCAAATGACATTCCTGCATCTTCAAGTTCTTCAGAAATGTAATCTATATCGTTGTCACTTCCATAGTAGGCTACAATATCTTCTCGTGTGAGCTTGCCCTCTTTATCGTATATATCTTGGAAATGTTTCATATCTTTCTTTGATAGCTTTTTCTTACGTGAGGTAGAGGTTTTTCTCTTTCTTCTCTGAACAATCTTATGCATTTTTTCGCAGGCAAACCACCAGACCCAGTCATCAAATGAATAGGGCATGTTCCATGAATAGCTTTCCTGAGCTTCGTGAATAGCCTCTTCTAATCTGTCGTAGATATCAAAAGGCTCTATACCAAAGGCTGCGAATTCAGGAGCAAGCATGTGGAGAATCCTAAAGTGTTCTTCATTGATGTCTTCTACAGAGTCCATGATGGTGGTATCGTGTACATTCCCCTTTTTACGGGAAAGAAATAGTTCTTTTTTCTTGTCTATGTGTTCTCTGAGTTTAGATAGGGATTCCTTGTCGGGTTTTTCTGTGCTGTATACAATGGTTATTGGTAGTTTTTCTTTTCTAATTCTATATCTTAGATACGCTACAACCTCAGGGTGATATTTTTTAGTGATCTTCTTTTTGCGGAACCAAGTTTTTAGCTCTTCCCACGTAATGGTCTTTTTTTGTTCTTCTATGGACTTTTCTATCAGTTTCCATGCGGCGGCTTTAATTTCCTCTATGCTCTTAGCCAAGTGATACCACCTCCCATAAATAAAGCAAAAACAAGAGTAGCACTAAGCTACCCTCCACGCGTTATTTACCATTATAGCACAAATATTATTCAGGAAAAATGCTATTTGTGGGGTTATTTTATAAGTTTACTACATCCTAGATCTGGACTGGCAAATATTTGTTCGACATTTCTCTTTTTTATAAGAAGTTTTTCAAATAGCTCTTTGTTGTGCCTGTGTTCCTGAAGTAGAATTTTATATTTTTCCTGTAGCCATCTAGATACCAAGCATATAAATCTGCTTCCATTTTTTTCTTCTACATACACCGAAGCCTCTTTATATATATCCTTTGCTATCTCGTCATCGTGTGCTCTAATATATGTGTGAAATGTTTCTATATCTGTGTTTTCACCGTGCTCCCTGAAGAATTCATCTATATGTCGTAGTAATCTGTTTAATTTTTCAGTTTCTGGTGTAAAATCTTCTCTCATAGAGTCTGGCAAATATGTATATAGTATAGGTGAAAAGAGCAGTATATTGTATATGCTCTTTTCTATTATAGATAATCTACTCCCCTTATGTTTGGTATTTTCTGTCTTTATCTCCCGTTTGCCTGATATCATTCTCTCTATCCTTCCTGTGATTTCAGCTGATGGTATGGCAAGGTGCCTTTCTATTTTGGTTGCTATGATCTTCCATATAGGCATTGTCAGATAAGAGATATAATTTTTATACTCTTCAAGTCTCCTTGCCAATACCAGTTCTTTATGAGGATCGGAAGGGGATAAATTGTCGGTGATTTGAGATGCAATAAAATCCTCAAAGGGTATACCCTCTTTTATGGTGCTTCCCAGCTTTTCTTCTCCGTATTCAATGAGGAATTCATCGGGATCCATTCCAGACGGGAGAAATACTACATACACCTTGGTGCCAAGACTGGCAAGTTTAAAGCCTGAAGATATGGTGGCTTTAATGCCAGCACTATCTGGATCAAACATTAGATATGCCTTTTCTACCAGTGAGCTAAGCTCACGTGCCGATCTGTCAGAAAGGGCAGTGCCCATAGGGGCTACGGTTTCAGAAAATCCGTATTTGTGCATGATGATTACATCAAAATATCCCTCTACAAATATTACCCTTCTTTTTTCTTTTATCGTCTTTTTAGCTTTGTGAAGGCCGAATAGTATGTTTCCCTTTTTGAAAATAGGAGTTTCCGGTCCGTTGAGATATTTGGGCCCTTCTCCTTTCCAAAGTCTGCCACCTAGCGAGACAAAATTTCCTATTCTGTCGGCAATGGGGATAATGATACGATTTCTCATTAGGTCTGTCCCATCTTTTCTTAAGATTCCAGCATCAATAAATGGTTTGAGGTTGATTCCCTTATCACGAAGGTATTGATAGAAAGGGCTTAGTGGTGAGGCAAAGCCTATTTTCCATTCTTCTATATCACTGTTTTCAAGACCTCTTTCATATAGGTAATTCAATACGATATTATTTTTCTTTTTACCGATAAGAAATCTATGATAGTATTGAGCAGCGAAGGCAACAGCTTTTTTAAGGGTTTTGCTTGGTGAAGTTTTTTCAAAGGTGGGTTTTTTGTTCATAGAGCGTAGTTCTTCTTCTACGTCTATACCCAGTTTGGCCCCAAGTATTTGAAGGGCTTCGAGAAAGGAGACGTTTTCTATATCTTCTATAAATTTAATTACATCACCAGAAGCACCGCATCCAAAGCAGTGAAAGAGCCCTTTTTCACCTGAAACAGAGAAGGAAGGTGTCCTGTCGGCATGGAATGGACACCTTCCCATCCATTGTGAACCTACCCTTTTAAGCTCCACATATTCAGATATTACATCTACAATATCTATGTTATCTTTGATATACTGAACTAATTCTTCAAAATTTTCAAATCTAGCCATTGACCTCACCTATATTATTGTACTCACAGTTTTTGTTTTACCCTTATAACTGCTCCCTTTTCTTTTTGTATGCCGCCACGGGCAGAAAGAGTGTCGGCTATTAAAATGGCTTTTTGTCCCAATATAACTTTTTGTGCTATTATATCTTCTGCTTTAAGTTGTCCTTTTACAACCAGAGTGTCGGTAGATATATCTTTGCATCGTGCTTTACCCGATATCTCTATAGTGTTTGCTGATGTATCATCACATGACAAAATACCGCTTACTCTGAGGGTATCGGTGCTTATATCATCTGCTGATACTCGTCCGCTGACGGTTAGTTTGCTGCTGGATATGTCATCACATTTCAATGTTCCGCCGACCTCAACGTTTGAAGCGCTGATATCATCACATGTTAATGAACCAAGCACACTAACATTTTCTGCTTTCACATCTTTGCATCTTACATTACCTTTGATGATTATTTCTTTGGCATACAGATCATCTCTGATATTTCTATCGTCTTCTATGACAATGGTTTGTGTGCTTGCTTGTCTATGGGATTTCTCTCGGGTCAATCTTCCTAGTTGTTCAGGAATAATGTTGGCAATCCCCATTGCCATGTTGAGTGCAGAAGATACCACCTTGCCTACGATGGCTCCAATGGGACCGGATACAATATCAATCTTACCTCCTACCTTAACTCTGCTTCCAATTTCTGTAGTACCTACCAGTTCTACATTGCCTTTAATTTCACCATGTTTCCATATCACGCGGCCTCCTACAATGCTCATGTCCCCTGATACAGTACCTGCAAATTCTATTTCCGATGCTACGGCTTCAATGTCGCCGTCAACATATCCCTCCAGTTTTAACTTACCATTGACAATTTCAATATCTCCTACTACTTTGCCAGTGCTTTTAATGTGTATGTTTTCTCCTATGCTACTGATTTTTCCCTGGTGTAGTCCCTCAATGATTCTCCAATGTTTTTCAGGTATCTCTTGGTTTTCTGAATGCGTGCTTCTACGTTTTAAAGCTTCTATTAGTTGAGCCCCCTCTTCAGCTGATATTTCTCCCCTTTCTACCGCCTCTAGTATTTTTTGTATTTCCTCATACATTGTTCTTTCCCCCTTTCTTCATCATTTCAATTGCCTCCTCGACTGAAATCTTTCCTTCTTCAAGTAACCTTATTGGGTCATCTGATGTTTTTTCTGCGTCTTTTTCTTCTTCCTCATCGATTAGTGATAACCCCATAGATTTGACGATTTTTTCAATTTTGCCTCTAAGTGCAAAATATCCTGTTCCTGTAATTCTTTCTAGTTTTTTTAGATTACCCCTTGCCCTTAAAAATAAGAGCACAAGCTCGGTATCCTCTGGAGAAAGCATTGCCAGTGGAGAAATTTGAAAGTTTCCTCTAATGGTGATGCCGTCTTTAGGGCAGTAAAGTTCTGTTACAACCATTTGGTTTCCGCATATGGGACATTTGGGTATACCCATTATTTTTCACCTCCTAACAAAATATTAGCATATTGAGACAAAATTATTATATACCAATACAAATATATTGAGTAAAGATATGTTGATGTAATAAAAAGTGGTGTTAGTGGATAGTATCCCATGGCTATGTTGTGTGGCATATAGTAGAGTTAATGGTCTGCCATTAGGTCGGTAGTATGAGGTGGTAATATAGAAGATACCT